>JBIIQD010000518.1:0-2842 GCA_044342265.1 Hydrogenophaga sp.
CCTTGCCGGTAAAGAGATCGATGCTGTAGATGTTTCGCGCGTTGTCCGTACCCAGGACGGCTCCCGCGCCGACGTTCGCCGGCGTGGTCAGGACCCCAGCCCACTGGGCGGCAGTGATCACGGTGGTCTCAATGGCATCACCGACCTGGGTCTCCAGCACCCAGTCGCCACCGAGCAATTCTGTGCCGGTCATGTCGCTAGACGCTGCTACATCGGCGCCCGTCGCATCGGCCATCGCCGCCACGAACGCTTCACCATGCGCAGTCGCCGACACGTCGCAACCATACAGGAGAAGATCGGCTTCCTCGGAGAGCGAAGCGCGGATGACCGCGAGCTCGTCAGCGTGTTCTGCGGCCATTGAATCAGCGTTCAACACCGCGTTGCCCAGCTCAAGCTGACCCGGTGTGCCGTGGCTGATGATGTGGATGGCATCGATGCCAGTGCGACCACGAAGGATTTCGGCAATCTGCTCGACACCATCGCGCGTTGCATCAAGCACATAAATCTCGCCGGAATGCGTGCTCAGGTCGTCGACAATGTCTGCCGCCTTGGCGTCGACAAAAACGATCTCAACCCGCTCTTCCACCATTTCCACAACCACAGGCTCTACGGGCAGCACCGGCAGCGGATCCGCGACGACTGCAGCGGTATCGATTACCAGGCTGGCAGCGTCCGCGGGCGTTCCCGCAACCGGAGCAGGCGCCGACTCCACCGAGGAAGGAACGGGGGTGTCCGTGGTCGATACGCTCGCTGAGGGCGAACTGACCGAAGTTTCCGCAGCGGCTGGGACGGGGGTGGACACCACCAATGGAGTGTCCGTACCACCGATAGGTAAGCTTTCAGTTGCGCTCACTGGCGAACTTTGGACAGATGCCGGAACGATCACAGGATCGGGCAACAAAAGCTCTTCTTGGACCACAGGTTCGCTGCTCTGGATCTCCAACAAAGTCGCGGGCAGCGCCGCGTCAAACACAATCCGTTGTTCCAGCGCGATCTGTCCTGAAGCCGCCCGCTCGGGGGCCCGGCGCGACTTTCGGGCCGACGAAACCTTTCGCCCACTGGACGTGGCGGCCTCAGAAGCCGCCACGTAAGTGCCCAGAGATTCGTTCCAGATCGACTTGTATGACTTGTTCATGCTGAAATGTGATGTGCGTAACTGGACGTAACTGTGGCGCCCAAACTGTTACTTAGGTTGTACCCCTTAAGGGTAACAAATAAATCGTCGATGTTTTTAAATCTAAAGCGTGAACGGAGCATGTTTATGCGCGATATTCGTAACAGGTTGCACACTGATGCAGCGCAAATCACCCTTCCTTCCGTGCAAACCATTCTCCTAGGGTTAACCTTATTGACTATTGATCAACTCTGTCTTTTGAACCGACGGGGCAACTGAAGTACAGCCTCGGCGTTGGACGAGGAAAAGCACCGATCGGCCGCCTCAAGCCAAGGCAACCACACTTGGGCACGGTGCTCTCGAGGATTCAATCGCACCGGGATTGATACTGAAATGCATAGGCCAAACACCCGCTCTGTGTTGAGAGTCACCCCAGGTGCATAACGAAACAGCCACTGTGGATAGATCTCATAGACGTTTTCCAAGCACCAGTCAGACAGCATATGGCCTTGAGCCTGGACGTCAAGCCCAGTCTCCTCCGCAACCTCCCGCTCGGCTGTCGCCGCGAAGGCCTCATTCTCGTGATCCTTGGACCCGGTCACCGACTGCCAGAAGCCAGGCGAATCTGCGCGCTCGATCAGCAGCACGTCAAGCTGTGGCGTGTGGATCACCACCAGCACCGATTGGGGAATCTTGAACCGCGACGTTGACACTGGACACGCATGAAAAAGGGCGCCGACGAGGCGCCCTTTCATCCTAGCTGATCTGACAACCTCAGGCTAAGGTCACGTTGCGCAGCTTAATATGCAGTTCGCGCAGCTGCTTCTCGTCCACCAGACTGGGGGCCTGCGTCAGCAGACACTGGGCGCGCTGGGTCTTGGGGAAGGCGATCACGTCGCGGATGGACTCGGCGCCGGTCATCAGTGTGACGATGCGGTCCAGGCCAAAGGCCAGGCCACCGTGGGGCGGCGCGCCGTACTGCAGCGCGTCGAGCAGGAAGCCGAACTTGATTTGCGCTTCTTCGGGCGTGATCTTGAGCGCGTCGAACACCTTCTGCTGCACCGCGGCGGTGTGGATGCGCACCGAGCCGCCACCGATTTCCCAGCCGTTGAGCACCATGTCGTAACCCTTGGCGATGCACTTCTCAGGCGCGGTGACCATCCAGTCTTCGTGGCCGTCTTTCGGTGCGGTGAAGGGGTGGTGCACGGCGGTCCAGCGGTCGGCTTCTTCGTCGTGCTCGAACATCGGAAAGTCCACCACCCACATCGGCGCCCAGCGGTCTTCGAACAGACCATTCTTCTTGCCCAGCGCGCTGTGGCCGATCTTCAGGCGGAGCGCGCCAATCGCGTCGTTGACGATCTTGGCCTTGTCGGCGCCGAAGAACAGGATGTCGCCGTCCTGTGCACCGCTGCGCTTGAGGATTTCATTCAGGGCCGTGTCGTGGATGTTCTTCACGATCGGGCTCTGCAAGCCGTCGCGACCCTTGGCCAGCTCGTTGACCTTGATCCAGGCCAGGCCCTTGGCACCGTAGATCTTGACGAACTCGGTGTAGGCGTCGATCTCGCTGCGCGGCATCTCGGCGCCACCGTGCACGCACAGCGCGACCACGCGGCCGCCCTTCATTTGCGCCGGCGCGCTGAAGACCTTGAAGTCCACATCGGCCATCACGTCGGTGAGCTCAGTGAATTCCATCTTCACGCGCAGGTCGGGCTTGTCGGAGCCGAAGCG
>JBIIQD010000038.1:0-11057 GCA_044342265.1 Hydrogenophaga sp.
GTTCTGTTTCAATCCACGCCCGTCTTCGAAGACGGGCGAACCCGAAATGGAACGCTTAGGCCCGATGGTGTGTTTATGTTTCAATCCACGCCCGTCTTCGAAGACGGGCGAACCATGCCTTCGATGTGGGCGCGGTCTTCGCTCAGACGGTTTCAATCCACGCCCGTCTTCGAAGACGGGCGAACCAATCTTCCTGATTCGGCGCTTGAGGCTGTGTATCTGTTTCAATCCACGCCCGTCTTCGAAGACGGGCGAACCATCCCAGCATGACCACCAAAGACCCAACAGCAGCGTTTCAATCCACGCCCGTCTTCGAAGACGGGCGAACCGGCAACATGCGCAAGCTGTTGCAGGCCCTGGGCACTTCGGTTTCAATCCACGCCCGTCTTCGAAGACGGGCGAACCCACGATCATCGGCGGGATCTACACCGCCATCGCGTCGTTTCAATCCACGCCCGTCTTCGAAGACGGGCGAACCGTTTGCACTCAAGCGTTTCCGAGTCAATTTCAATGTTTCAATCCACGCCCGTCTTCGAAGACGGGCGAACCCACCGTGACGACAACGGCAGGGCCTGCCAGCCTGCTGTTTCAATCCACGCCCGTCTTCGAAGACGGGCGAACCTCATCGCATCCAACCGCTTGATTTCCCTGCGCAAATTGCCCTGCCTGCGCGAACCCCGCGGGAAAAGAGCAATGGGCACAATCGCCTGCAGCTCGCAGTCCGAAAACTTCCATACAAATGAATTGTTTGCGATGAGCGCGAACCGCAAGAGAGAGCCTTGCGGCACTCTGGGTTCGCGTCGCAATCTTAAGCGCTCGGGGCCCTCTGAAAGCCTTCACAAGACCAGAGGGCCTTCAAAATCCACAGCCTTGAAATGTCCATGTTCCCGGACCTCCGCGCCGCGCGTCTCCGGCAAGCGGTACAGGCGCAAACAATCCTGCGCTGGATCAATTTCCGCCAACAACCGCCGCTCAAGCTCCTCGAACCCCGTCAGCTCCACACGGCATTCAAAAACCGACTTCTGAACCCGCTGGCCCATGCTCTCGCATACCTTGGCCACTCGGCGCAGCCTACGTCGGCCCGCTGCGGTTTCAGTGCTCACGTCATAACAAACAATGATCAGCACAACGCCTCCATCAACGCACCAAGAATGGCAAGTAGCCAGTTACCTGGCCGCCGACATCGGTCTCTGCGCGTATGGCTCGCGCCATCAACCGCGCTTGAACCAGCGGCACCAAACCCAGCGCCATTGATTGCGCCAAAACGGGGTGCTGCACTTCCTCCTGCTTGCGCTCCTGAAACGCAACCACCACCGACTTGCGCGCATCGGCGGACAACGACACACCGCCGCCTTCGCGCACCAAGAAGTCATTCGCACGAATCTGCCCGCGATTCACCAACGACAAAGCCAAGCGGTCCGCAAAGGGCCTGAACTCTTCCATCAGGTCCAGCGCCAAAGCCGCCCGGCCAGGGCGCAGCACATGCAAGAACCCCACCTGAGGGTCCAACCCCACCGCCTCCAGGGCGCTGCGGCAATCGTTCATCCACATCGAATACAGGAACGACATCAAAGCGTTCATCCGGTCGCGCGGCGGCCGACGTGTCCGCCCATCCATGGAAAACTCAGCCCGCAAATCCGCCTTGACCAGCATCGGCTGCCGATCAAAATATTGGCGCGCGGCCTCCCCTTCCAGCCCACGGAGCACATCAAGGTTCATAGCATCGGGCAAAGCCCGCAAGGTGGCGGCCAAGTCTTGGGCACCGCGAGTCAACACCGCCGCATCGCTTTCAGCCTTCGCATCTCTGGCGCCCCGGAGCAGCACCTGGCGCGAATTGCGCACCTTGCCGGCCACACAGGCCCGGGCAAAGTCCAGCGCAAACAACGGGTTCATCGACTGGTTGTGCTGAGCCCGGCGCAACAACACATTGCCCGACGTGGCGCCCTCAAGCCGCGCCTTGAAGCGTCCGTTTTCATCCAGCAGCACCAACGCCACCGCCTCTTCGGCCAGCCGGTGCATGAGCGGCAATGAAATGCCGACCCGCCCGAAACACACCACCGCCTGCAGATGGTGCAGGGGTACACGCAGCCGCGTCTCTTCGTCCACCAGTACGCGCAAAGTGTCGTTATCGAGCCGCAGATAACTGTCTTGCGTGTTGACGTACAGGGTGTTGAGCAAGTGCATGGCTTTGAACTACCCCGGTGCGCCCGGCTCAGCGTCTGGATCGAAAAGCGCCTGCATCGCCCCACGCATCAACGCAGATTGCCCAGCCTCTGGCTGACAGCGCTCCCGCAGCGAACAGCCTCGGCACCGCTGCACCGCTTGGGGTCCCGCCAACGGCGGCGGTAGCTGTTGCGCCCGCAGCATGGTGCGCACCGCATCCGCCACCTGCTTGACCTGCGAACGCAAGGTCTCGTCCATGGGCACCACGCGGCGGCGCTTTGAGCTGGCGTAGTAGATAGCCCCTTCGGGCACGGCGAACCCCGTCATCGCCTCCAGACACAAGGCCTGCGCAGCGAGCTGCAGATCGTCGCAAGCCGCGATGTCGGCGGCCTTGTGGCGGCTGCCGTGTTTGTATTCCACGGGATAGGGTCGCCCTGCTTTGTCGAACTCCACCACATCGGCCTTGCCGATCAGCCCCAGGCCGTCGTGCCACAACGGCAGAGCGTGTTCAACCCGCACCCCCTTGGCAGTTTCCACACCAGGCTGGTCCACCCGCTTGTGGACGGCCTGCCCGCGCAAGGTGTGCACGTTGTCGTCAAAGGCCTGTTCAAGGTGGATCAGGCCGCACTGACGCGTACAGTAGGCCCAGTGTTGCAGGGCGGACAGGGGGATAGGGTCTTCTTCGCTCAAACCTTGCGCAGAAGCGTGACACCTGCAGGCATGGCGGATTCATCCACCGCCACGTCGTAGTCTGAAAAGTTGCGCGGCACATCCACCTTTTTCGTTGCCTTGATGCGATCAAACAACTTGTGAGCGTGTGCGTTGCCCAACTCGCTGTCGTGCTTGAAAACGTAGAGCCCGCGTGTGGACATTTCGCCGCGCGCGGCCGAGCGGTCATGCTCGAACATGTTCTCCAGTGCCTTCCACAAAAGCTCGAGATCGTCTTCGCCAAAGCCGGTTTGTTTGGCCAGGAAGGATGAGACAAACCCATGGGCCATGTAGAGCCCGTACGGCACCGTGTGCTTGCGCCCCATGGTGCGGTTGTCGCCCTGCTGCTTCTCGGCCTCAGCCTCGGTGGCCACGGCCATGCGGGTGATGGAATGCTCCAACGCCACGATGGGATCAATCGATCGGGCAAAGGTCAGTTGAACAGGCCCTCGGACTTGCCCAGCATTGGTGCCGGTGGACATCACTGCGCCAAAAGTACGAACGTCGAAGAAGTTCTGGCACATCCATTTGCGCGCCAGATCGACGTCGCTGGCACTGCCTTTGCGTTTCTCCTTACCGCCTTTCTTGGCCTTCTTGTCTTCGCTTTCAGTGCCCTCCGCTGCATCATCGGCTGGAGCATCCAGCTTGAGTGCCGAATAAGCCCGCTGGTGCTGCAGGTTCAAGATGGCCTTTTCCCGCACATAGATCTCGCACCGTTTCTCCCCAGCTTCTGGAGCCGTCTCCGTCTGATCGCACGTGAGCGCAACAAAGTTGCGCACCTTGCGCTTGAGCGCTACGTCCGTCATCAAGCCATGGCCGGTTTCAGCGTCCAGGCGCGGCAGGTTGCCTGCATCGGGATCACCATTGGGATTGCCATCTTTCACGTCGAACAGCAACACGAAGTCGTAGCGATTGGTCAAGTTCATTTCAGTTTCCTCCTAGGGTGGTTTCAGTGAGCGGTTTCGATCTGCGCAGTGCTTTCGGCGTTAGCCGCTTCGCGCTTGGTGAAAAATTCTTGTCGTTGGTGGTAGTAGCCGATAGCAAAACGGCCCTGGTCCGGCAGGTTCATATGCACGGGGAAATCCGAAATGCCCGACATAATTTCTGCCAGCAACTTCTCAAAGTTCACAGCCCTCCCTTTGCTCTGCATCTTGGCAAGGTGGTGATTTTTCAAGCGCATCAACGTGGTGAATACCGCCACCGGGGTGCTGGATGCGGCGCCGTAGTAACGCTCCCGAATGGTTGCATTCAAACCAGGACTGGCCTCTTCCTGGATCTTTTCGAGCGTGGCAAACAAGCGGCCCAAGCGGTACGCCGTGGACGGACTTTCGATGTCGAGCATGGGTTGAATCTCCCTGGGTTGTGAAACAGACGTTGTGACAGACCGGTTGAGAAAGGCCTTGATGGCCGCCGCACGCATGTATGTGACTTGCTGTTCTGCTCGGCAGCGTTGGACGGCAGCGTTCAGCCAAGCCGTGGGATATGGTGCGCCGGTGAAGATGCTTCGGATCAGATCGCCACCCAAGCTGGGTGGGATGTTGTCGGCCTTGCCTTGCAACGCGACCGCCGTGAGTAGTCGAAACAAGCTTGGAAACTCAGGGTCGTTCGGGCCACGCACCAGAGAAAGGTCGTTGAACCACGCAGCAATACGCGCAGCGATGACATGCACAGGGGCCGCATGCCAGAACCGCACGGAGATGCGTGCCGCATTCGGTGCCAGCCCCAACACATAGAAAGCGTTTTCGCCTCTTGCCCCAGAAAAGCCCCCGCTGTGGATCGCCTCAAGTACTGCTTTGACCTGGAGGGTGTGAGCGTCCGGGTTGTCGCTACCACCGAGCAAAGCGGCCAACTCGTGCTCTAGGGTGTCCGATTTCTGAGCCCAGAAGACGGTGGACGCATCGCCTACCTGAACGCGTTGCGACGAGTCGCGCGTCAGCAAGGCATTGAGCGCCGTGGTGTAAGCAAAAGCCGCAGTCTGACTGACAGGAGCATTCGCGCCCTGGCTCTTGCCGTAGGAGTTGAACGCATCCAAATTGAACGAAACGATGTTGGCCCCGGATGTCTGAGCACCCCACACACCTTTGATGGCTGTGTGCAGTCGTGCCACCGGCAAGGTATCGCCCGTGATCAGGCACATGGCCGCCAAGCCATCACCTTCTTCTGTTGTTTCACCGTCTGGTGCGCCAACGACCAAGTGAGGTGCAACGCCATGTCTTTGGCAAACCAGCGCGGTGTCATCGATCAGTCGAAACGTCAACACAGGATTCGTTGCCGCAATTTCGGCATGGGCCGCAAACCGCCCCACTTGCTCAGCCGGATTCGAATCCAGGAAAGCCAATACACCGCGCAAACCGGCGTCATTCTGCGCAGGTTCGGGAAGTGTCGAAATGCGGTCTCGAAACGCATGTTGCATTTCAACAAGACGAGCCAAGTATTCATCGGCGCCGCCTCTGGAGCGAGCCAAATCCAACTTCTTCACGTCAGGAAGCGCAAGAACGTATTCGGCGTTGTCCCACAACAGATTGGCGGCGATGCCAGAGGTCTTCTTGACGCCCTTGGGCACCAAGTAGCTCGTACCGATCTTCTTTTTTCCAGACATCTGCCGCGTGTCGATGACCGCGTGAAGCTGACCACTTTCATCCACTTCAAGGATGAAGCCAATCTCCTTTTGCTCCAGTCCAAACGCTGGCAGGCGGCGGTCGGGGTCGGCATCTGCCTGACGACGAAGGTAGTAGTCGTAAAGGGCTTGCAAGATCATCGCCGTACCTCCACGCGGCTCAGATCAAGAACGCCCTTGTGCACTTGAGCGCGGAAAAATCGGGGCTGGGGTGTGGGGCCAACCGCGAAATCCATGTCGTAGAGCATCCAGCCCAGATCGGGCGACCAGTCGTCCAGGGCGCTCGGCTCTTCCGGCCCAACACGCCAGCTACCGCTGCCGTCGCTCACCAGATCAACAGGCCGAAACGCAGCAGCAAATTCGCGGCACCCCAGATAGGGCTGATTCACGCACTGCCCCGCCTCTGCGCGGCGGTTGAACATAGCGATGTACTTGTTGGGGTTGGCGCGCGCATCTTCCCCCACCATCTCCATTTCAGCGTGCAGCCGGTAGGCCACATCGCGTAAAAGCAGACTGGCGCGCTGCTGGCGCTCATCTTCAATGTAGAGCGCCAGTTCACCATGCCCTTCATTCATGGCGGCCAGCGCGTTGCGAGAAGAAGCCACCGCGCCCACCTCGTTGCGCCGCACGCTGGTCCAGCGCACCGGCTGAAGCACCTCAATGCGAGTGATCCGCCATCGGATGGCAGGTTTCCACAGAATGGCCTCAAACACCGCCCGCGCTGCGGACGGCGTGATCAGGTCATACGACACCCGCTCAACCTTCATTTCAGGTCGGGTGAAGCAGGCGTAGTCACCTCGAACCTCCAAACAATATGGCTTCATTCAATCTCCCTTTGCATCGACTGTTTACGAACTGACATAGTTTGCAGGGTCACCTGGCGCTGAGTCCAATTTTGCGCCCAACACCGGGTCGTAAAACCCATCCCAACCCTCGCGCTGCACATACAGACCAGGGCAAGTGGCCACTTCCACGATGTCACCCATGTCCACCAAGCGCCGCACTTGGTGCTGGTAGATCGTCACGCCGTAACGCTGCAACTTGCGCATCAACCAGCGGGCAGGCCCATCCCGCTCCAACATGCCGATCAACGCATTCACATCGTCGCGCGCGTTGTTGCTGCAGTAGCGCACCAGCACCGTGGCGCCGTCTTTTTGATCAATGAGCTTGAACGCATCGGCGGCGGATCGAAACTGAACAGGCAGGCTCATCGCCTTCAGGTCGGGCTCCAGCTTGAGCAGGTCGCAAATCCGCGCCTTGTCTGTTGACGGTGCGTCGTGGTACAGGCGCTTGAAGTACAGGTCTATGAGCGGTAATGCAAAAGGGTCCGCTGGGGAACCGCTCCACACCGCCTTGCAGGTGTCGCGCGCCAATGTGAGCAAACCTGGGGGTGCCTTTGTCGGTGGTACAAAAACGTGGACCGCCCCGGGCTCAGGCAACTTGCCCTCGCGGTTGCACCGCCCCGCCGCCTGTGCAATGGAATCGAGCCCAGCCAAGGCCCGGTACACCACGGGAAAGTCCAGATCCACACCGGCCTCTACCAATTGGGTGGAGACCACCTGAACGGAAGCCGCATCCTGCCCGGCAGCGAGCGCGTCGCGCCGCTCTTTCAGCGCATTTTTGATCTCGGCAATGGCGTCACTGCGGTGCTGTGGGCACATGAGTGCGGACAAATGCCAGCACCGTGCACCATGAGCGCGGTCCTTGATCAAGCGGTACAACTCGGCGGCATCAGCGCGCCGACTGACAATGGTCAGCGCCGCATCGTGCTGAGCAATTTCGTCTGCGAGTTCTGGCCAACTGCGCGGGGTTTCCAGGCTTGGGGGCAGGTACACACGAACGCGCTCCAGCGCACGGTACAAGGCTGGCACATCGGTAATGATTTCCGTTACCGTACCGAGGGCGCGTCTCAAGCCCCGCTGCGGGTCGGCGCTGGGTGGTGTGTTGAGAGCGGGCTGTGTGGCGGTACATAGCAGCACAGTCACGCCGAAGTCCTGCACGAGGTAGCGCAACACATCCACAACAGGCTGCAAAAACTCAACCGGCAGCAGCTGCGCTTCGTCCAGCACGATCACGCTGTTGATCAGGCTGTGCAGCTTTCGACATCGCGAAGTCTTGCGGGCAAAAAGGCTCTCGAACAGTTGCACGTTGGTGGTGACGATTAGCGACGCATCCCAGTTTTCGCAGGCCAAGCGCGAGCGCGTGGTCTCGTCTTCAGGTTTGGACTCCGCATTGCTGTGGTGCTCAATCACGGCGTCCTCACCCAGCGCGTTGAAAACCTGACGGAACACGTCGGCGGTCTGTTCAATGATGCTCGTGTAGGGAATGGCGTAGATGACCCGCCGCTTGCCATGGTGCACAGCGTGTTCCAGCGCGAAAGCCAGGCTCGACAGCGTTTTCCCACCACCGGTGGGTACCGTAAGGCTGAAGACGCCCGGCGGCAAACTGGCCTTGGATCGGCATTGCGTCAACACCTCGGATCGGATGCGGTTGACCGCAGTTTTGGGTTCACCGAAGGCAGACAAATAGGCGTTCAACTCATTGCGCAGCGGTCGAAGATCACTCTCGCCTCGACGCGAATCCGCCTTGCGGTCGTCCATGTAGGCCTCGGTGTCCAGGAAGTCAGCGTCCACCAGCGCGGAAAACACCAACCTGGCCCACAAGGCGAAGCGACCGGGCGTTAGCTTTTGGTGCTCATTGGTGATGGCCAAGCTGTGGAGGTCGATACCCGGCAGTGTGGCCTTGAGTATGTCGTCGGCTTGCGGACGTGCAAGGGCTTCTGACAACTCGCGCTGTGCGTCTTCATGCTCCAAGCGGGCGGCAAGACCTTGCCCTTGGCCGCCTTCCCAGTTGTCGAGCCCGGCGTGGTGCCCCGCAATCACGTACTGGAGCAGTCGCCCCAGAATCTTCCCTCGTGCTCCATGGCTCTCTTCAAGGTGTTGAACGGCCCAAAGCGCCCCAGCGGCCGAGTGGGTCTTGGCGCGGTCGGCGACGCGTTCGATATGGGCATCGACAATGCCCGTCTGTCGAATGTAGGCCTGAAAACCGGGCCTGCGCTTGCCCAGGTCGTGCCACAGGCCAGCAAGCCGAACCACGGTTTTGATGCCATCGGGGACGAAGCCTGCGGCCAAATTGCCCACGGACCGAAGATGCTCGTCAAGCCCATGCGGTTCTTTCCTACTGGCATCCGGTGGGGAGTGGGCCCAGTCCAAACTGGATGCATCCTCGATCATGCGCATGTCCCTGTGTTTATTGGCCTTCGATTCTCCGTCGTACTAGCCGAGTGCCGCGATTTTGAACATGCCACTGTCTCAATTCATGAGACGGCCCCCCACCGCACCAACCCTTCCTGCATTTTTTCCAACACCCGCTCCCGCAACCCCACCGGCGCCAACACCTCCACCTCCGGCGTGTGCCGCAAGATGTCCATCAACAGTTCGCGGTCGTCGCTGTAGGGAATCCGCAGCACCCAGTGGCCTTTTGCGTCCCATTCGCCTCTCTGTGCCGGGTGCCACTGCTCGGCGGCCACCCAGCGGGCGCGCTCGGGGGTGAAGCGCAGGGTGGCCCATTGCACATCCTTGCCGCTGAAGATGCCGTAGCCGTTGCCCAGGGTCTGGTCAAGCTCTTCAGGGGAAACGTCGGTTGCTGCCTCCTTCAAGACCACGGGGTGGCGGATGGCGTCCAGGCTGAAGCTGCGCAGTTCGTTGCGCTGGTGACACCACGCGTCCAGCAGCCAGTTGCTGCGGTAGTAGACGAGGCGCTGGGGTGACACAGTCCGCTCGCTGTGCTCACCGGTGCTACGCGCCTGGTATTGCATGGCGAGGCGGCGGCGCTGGCTAAGCGCCAGGCCCACGGTTTCAAAACTTTGCGGTGGCACCGGGCGCTGCCCGAGGCCGATGACGCGGATGCGCTCGCCGAGTTGGCGCTCGGCGGTGCTGTCCAGGCCGGCCCTCGTCAGTATCTTCCTGAGCCGCTGCTCTATAGGCTGAAGGTGGCGCTGCATCAGGTCGCCGGGCTGAATGTCCCGCAGCAATTGGTCCAGCGTAAGCAGCGCCAGCACTTCAGACGGCCTGAACCACAAACCGGCAACCTCTTCCGGGGCATCTTCCGCGCGATCAGACGCTCGCCATTGGTAGCACTGGGCGTCCCTTTCCCAATGAATCGGATGGTTCAGCTCATCGCGCAGCCAAGCCAGGTCGCGCATGAGGGTGGCGCGTGATGCGCCGGTCTCAGCCTGGAGTTCGGCGAGTGTGATGCGTCGGCGAGCACGCAGCAGCTTTGTGATGTGGTGCAGCCGGTCGGTCTTGTTCATGCATCGTCCTCCCTGTGCGGTGGCGGCCTGGTGGTCGCTCTGGTTTGCCCGCGTTGATGTGGTGATCAGCTGCTCAATGCGCCTGATCCCAGTTCGCCCCCACGCCCACCTCGGCCAGCAGCGGCACCTTGAGCTCGGCCACGCCCGCCATCAGGCGCGGTATCTCTAAGCGCAGCCAGTCCATTTCCGCCTTCGGCACCTCGAACACCAGTTCGTCGTGCACCTGCATGATCATCTTCGTGCCCTTGCCCTGCGCGTCCAGCGCCTGCTGCACCGCCACCATGGCCAGCTTGATCAGGTCGGCCGCCGTGCCTTGCATGGGGGCGTTGATGGCCTGGCGCTCCAGCCCGGCCAGGCGCGCGCCCTTTTCGTTCTGGATACCGGGCAGCACCAGGCGCCGACCAAAGACGGTTTCGACATAGCCCTGGGCCTTGGCCAGCGCGCGGGTGTCGTCCATGTACTGCTTGACGCCGGCAAAGCGGGCGAAATAGCGGTCGATGTAGGTCTTGGCGGCGGCGTTCTCGATGCCCAGCGATTTGGCCAGGCCGAAGGTGCCCATGCCGTAGATGAGGCCGAAGTTGATGGTCTTGGCGTAGCGGCGCTGCTCGTTGCTCACCTCGGCCGGGGTGATGCCGAACACCTCGGCGGCGGTGGCGCGGTGCACGTCCAGCCCCTCGTGGAAGGCGCGCAGCAGGGCTGCGTCGTCGCTGAGGTGGGCCATGATGCGCAGCTCGATCTGCGAGTAGTCGGCGCTGGCGATCACGCTGCCGGCGGGCGCCACGAAGGCCTCGCGCACCTTGCGGCCTTCGGCGGTGCGGATGGGAATGTTCTGCAGGTTGGGGTCGTTGCTGGAGAGGCGCCCGGTCACCGCGACCGCCTGCGCGTAGTGGGTGTGCACGCGGCCGGTGCGCGGCAGCGCGAGCTGGGCCAGCTTGTCGGTGTAGGTGCCCTTGAGCTTGGAGAGGCTACGGTGCTCCAGGATCTTGGCGGGCAGCGGGTAGTCTTCAGCCAGCTTCTCCAGCACCTCTTCGTCGGTGCTTCGGGCGCCGGTGGCGGTTTTCTTGATGACGGGCAGGCCCAGCTTGTCGAAGAAGATTTCGCCCAGTTGTTTGGGGCTGCTGAGGTTGAATGGCTGGCCGGCGATTTCGTAGGCCTGCTGCTCCAGCGCGTGAATTCGCTGGCCCAGCTCGTGGCTCTGCTTGGCGAGCGTGGGCGCGTCGATCAACACGCCGTTGCGTTCGATGCGGTAGAGCGTCT
>JBIIQD010000519.1:0-2833 GCA_044342265.1 Hydrogenophaga sp.
CGGGGAACCCAGCCCTTGCAATCCGGGTCCATGGCCCCACACTTCGCTGCGTTCGGATGGTCCGGACCGCGAGTGACCTGGAGGTACATGCCATGTGGAAACGTCTGTCGATGATCTGGTTGGCCGTCCGCGGCGATGCGAAACGGCTGTGGTATGCGTTGGGCCATCCAGATGCGCCCGGCTGGCTCAAGGGCGGCGCTGTGGCCGTCGTGCTCTATCTGGTCTCTCCCATCGACCTGATTCCGGACATGCTGCCCATCGTGGGCGTGCTGGACGATCTGGTGATCGTGCCGATGGCGCTGCGCTGGTTGCTCTCGCGCTTGCCCAGTCACATTCGGGATTACGCCGAAGCCAAAGCGCAGGGTCAGGATTCTGCGACCCATCCACGGCCATCACAATCGACTCAATCTCCCTGGAAACCGCTGCGCCGGTAAGTGAGCACCAGGGTGTCGCGCCAGCCCAGTGTCCCGGATGACGTGGGCTGGATCGGCGTGGTTTCGTGGATCACGCGCGCATCGTCCAGGAGCAGCAAAGACCATGGCTCGGTCAGCGTGAAACGCTGTCCCGCAGGACCGTCGGCCTCGAACACCCTGCTTTCGCCACCCTTGATGCCCTGGCGACCCAGCATGAACACCGCGACCAGGTCCACGCCGTCTCGGTGCGCGCCCTCCGGGGTCGGCCGTCCAATGCCATCGGTGGTGTCAATGCGAAACGGGTGCGCTTCCACGAACCACGGCCGCGCACCGTGCAGCGCCGACACCGCATCACCGACGCGCGCAAGCAATCGCAACCAGACCGGATCTCGGCGCATGGCGGCCTCCATGGGCTCGAACCAGCGCTGCATGCCACCATGAAGGGCGTTGTATTCCAGCGGTTGCCAGTGCGCCCGGTGCGGCACATCGGTCACGCGTTCGCCCTCCACCACGAAACAGCTGTGGCGGCGGCGCCGGTAGCGGCCTCCGTCCTTGAGGTAAGCGTCGGCGGGCAGGTCGCTCCAGGCTTGATGCAGATGCTCCAGGTCTGAGGGCGTGGCGCCGATCCAGCGGCCAACGTCGCCAGCGCCCAGCAAGACAAAGCCTCGCGTCTGGAGATCGGCGTCGCGCTGATGAAGGGGAGAAAAAGGTGGATCGAAGGCTCGTGTCATGGGTGCAGTGTAGCCAAGCGATGCATCGAAACGCCGAGCCACTTGCTTCCTGCAGGCCCCTGCAAAGTCTGCGAGAAAACCCTGTAAGGCCTGCACCAGACCCTGGTTACAGTGAGCTTTGTCCAGAGGAGACACCATGGCCGACGCAGTGCCAGTGCAAGCCGCTTCCAGCGTTGCCACCGATACACCAGCGGTGGTGAGCGTCCAGGAACACCCCCAGTCGCCCGAAGCCGCCCGGGAGTCCTCGGTGTTTTCACTTCCCCTGGCCACCCTCACCGCGGCCGACCCCATCAAATGGCTCAAGCTGGGCTGGCAGGATTTCCTGCGTTGCCCACGAATTGGTCTGTTCTACGGTCTGTGCTTTTTCCTGATGGGCCATGCGCTGTTGGCGGTGTTTCAGCATGCGCCTGCCTATGTGCTTGCCCTCAGCGCCGGGTTCCTGCTGATGGGCCCTTTTCTTTGCCTCGGGCTGTACGACGCGAGCAAGGCGATGCAGACCGATTCCCACCGACCGTCGCTGCGGGCGTCAATGCAAGCCTGGCGTCCCACCAAAGGCACGATGGCGATCTTCGCTGGCGTGCTGCTGATTCTGGAGATGCTCTGGGGCCGAGCCTCGCTGGTGGTATTTGCCGTGAGCTTCAACACCATGCCGCACAAGGCCAACATCCTGTCCATGCTGATCGACCCCGAGAACATCGGCTTTCTGATCACCTATGCCGTGGTGGGGGCCGTCTTTGCCGGGCTGATTTTCACGATCAGCGTGATCTCGATACCGATGATCATGGACCGTCAGGTCGATGCAGTTTCTGCCGGACTCACCAGCATCCGGGCCTGCCTGCAGAACCCGGGCGCGATGCTGCTGTGGGGTGCGCTGATCACCGGCATCATCGTGTTGGCCATGCTGCCCATGTTCCTGGGCCTGTTTGTCGCCGGCCCGTTGATTGGACACGCTACCTGGCACGCCTACCGACACATCGTGCCCGCGTCGTGAAATGCCTGCATTGCTTGCTTCTGCCGCTGCCTGTGCACAGCCTCGGAAATATGCACCGATGCCTGCAACGCCGTGATCAGTGAGGGTTTGACGTTTCGCTGGCGGCTTCTGCGTGATCGGGTTCCAGCAACCCGGTTTCTCGCCAGAGCCGGGCCAGCAGCCACCAGCCACACAGGGTGTTGAGCAGCGCAAATACCACCAACAGCGCTCGCATAGGTCCGGTCGGTTGCAACACAAGCAAGGCCGAGCTCATGGCCGACGACATGAGGTTGAGCACCACCACCAGCCAGAACAGTGGCATGCGCGGTTGCCAGAGCCTGCGCAGGACAGACAGCGAAGACTTCATTGCTTGAGTTCTTGTTCTTGCAGCAGGCGCCACATGACTTTGCCGCTGCCGCTTTTGGGCAGCGCGTCCACGAACTGCACCACGCGAGGCGCCTTATACACCGCCATGTTGTCGTGGCACCAGTCCACGATGTCCTGCTCGCTGGTCTGACCGCGCGCCGCTTCGCGCAACACCACAACTGCCTTGACGCTTTCGCCACGGTAACTGTCCTGCTTGCTGATGACGCAGGCCTCGGCGATGGCAGGGTGTCTGAACATGAGCGCCTCCACCTCGGCGGGCCAGACTTTGAATCCACTGGCATTGATCATGCGCTTGAGGCGGTCCGTGATGAAGAAGTAGCCATCCTCGTCGA
>JBIIQD010000520.1:0-2830 GCA_044342265.1 Hydrogenophaga sp.
CCTGCTCACCAAACAGATCGGTCTCAGTCTCCTCCTTGAAATTGGTCTCAATGATGCCGGCCTTGCCGCCGCCATTGGCCATGGCATATGACAGAGCCAGTTCACGGGCCTTGCCCGACTTGTCCTGATGGATAGCGATCAGGTGCGGCACGCCACCACCTTGTGAGTAGGTGTTGCGCACGGTGTGACCAGGGGCTTTGGGCGCGACCATCCAAACATCCAGATCGGCGCGGGGCACCACCTGGTTGTAGTGCACGTTGAAACCGTGGGCGAACACCAGCGATGCACCTTGCTTGATGTTGGGCGCGACGTTGTTCGTGTAGACCTCGGCAATTTGCTCGTCGGGCAACAGAATCATGACGACGTCAGCAGACTTCACCGCGTCGTTGACTTCCATTACGTTCAGTCCCGCCTTGCCGACCTTGTCCCAAGAAGCGCCGCCCTTGCGCAGGCCGACCACCACTTTCACGCCGCTGTCGTTCAGATTCTGAGCATGGGCATGGCCCTGGGAGCCGTAGCCGATGATGGCAACGGTCTTGCCTTTGATCAGGCTCAGGTCGCAGTCTTTGTCGTAGAAAACTTTCATCTATTTCTCCAATGGATTGAGGTGATTTGCCGTTCAACGCGAGCCTGTCGAAGGGCTCTCGGGACCCCCATCCGGTAGACAGGGGCTTCGACAGGCTCAGCCCGAACGGGCCAATGGCTGAGCCCTGAAAAGGTCAAACGCGCAGGATTCTCTCACCCCGCCCGATGCCACAGGAACCGGTGCGCACCGTTTCCAGAATGGCGGTTCGATCGATGGCCTCCAGAAAGGCGTCGTTCTTTGACTGATCACCGGTCAGTTCGATGGTGTAGCTTTTTTCCGTGACGTCGATGACGCGGCCACGGAAGATGTCGGCCATGCGCTTCATCTCTTCGCGCTCCTTGCCCACGGCCCGCACCTTGACCAGCATCAGCTCGCGCTCGGTATACGCGCCCTCGGTCAGGTCCACCACCTTCACCACCTCGATCAATCGGTTCAGGTGCTTGGTGATCTGCTCAATCACGTCGTCAGAACCAGTGGTCTGGATCGTCATGCGCGACAGGCTGGGGTCTTCCGTGGGGGCCACGGTCAGCGATTCGATGTTGTAACCACGGGCCGAAAACAAACCAACCACGCGCGACAAAGCGCCGGGTTCGTTTTCCAGCAGAACAGCAATGATGTGTTTCATGAAAAGGATTCCTCTTTTCTGAGCCCTCCCCTGCCCACGGTAATGAACAGGCTTGGCTGCAAATAGATTCGTCAAAAAACCGGCGGCAACAGCAGCCGCCGGAGGGGAGAAATAGGCTAGCGCTTACAGATCTTCCGAACCCAACAGCATCTCGGTGATGCCCTTGCCCGCCTTGACCATGGGGAAGACGTTTTCGGTCGGGTCGGTGCGGAAGTCCATGAACACGGTTCGGTCCTTGAGCTTGCGCGCCTCGCGCAAAGCCGCTTCGACGTCTTGTGGACGCTCGATCAGCATGCCCACGTGTCCGTAGGCCTCGGCGAGCTTCACAAAGTTGGGCAGCGCATCCATGTAGCTGTGGCTGTAGCGGCCTTCATAGTCGAGCTCCTGCCACTGGCGCACCATGCCCAGGTAACGGTTGTTCAGAGCCACGATCTTGATCGGGGTGTTGTACTGCAGACAGGTGGAGAGTTCCTGGATGCACATCTGCACCGAACCTTCGCCGGTCACGCAATAGACCTCGCTGTCGGGCTTGGCCAGCTTGATGCCCATGGCGTAGGGAATGCCCACGCCCATGGTGCCCAGACCGCCAGAGTTGATCCAGCGGCGGGGCTCATCGAAGCGGTAGTACTGCGCAGCCCACATCTGGTGCTGACCCACGTCGGAAGTGACGTAAGCGTCCGCGTCCTTGGTCATGTTCCAGAGCGTTTCCACCACATATTGCGGCTTGATCACGTCCTGGTTGTTTCGGTCGTACTTCAGACAGTCGGTGGCACGCCAACCGTCAATGGTGCTCCACCACTGGGCCAAATCTTTGGCATCCACACGGGTGCTGGTTTCGCGCACCATGTTGATCAGCTCGGTCAACACGTCCTTCACATCACCCACGATAGGCACGTCGACCTTGACGCGCTTGGAAATGCTCGACGGGTCGATGTCAATGTGGATGATCTTGCGTTCGTTTTGCGCAAAGTGCTTGGGGTTGCCGATCACGCGGTCGTCAAAGCGTGCTCCCACGGCCAGCAGCACATCGCAATTCTGCATGGCGTTGTTGGCCTCGACCGTGCCGTGCATGCCGAGCATGCCAAGGAACTTCCGATCGCTCGCGGGGTAGGCTCCCAAGCCCATCAGCGTGTTGGTCACCGGATACCCAAGCATGTCCACCAGGGTACGCAACTCTTGCACCGCATTCCCCAGCAGAACGCCGCCACCGGTGTAGATGTAAGGACGCTTGGCGCTCAACAGCAGCTGCAAAGCTTTGCGAATCTGTCCACCGTGGCCTTTGCGCACCGGGTTGTACGAGCGCATCTCGACCGATTCCGGGTAGCCGGTGTAGGTGGTCTTGTTGAAAGACACATCCTTCGGAACGTCCACCACGACTGGACCGGGGCGACCACTGCGGGCGATGTGAAACGCCTTCTTCATGATCATCGCCATGTCGCGGACATCTTTCACCAGAAAGTTGTGTTTCACGATGGGGCGGGTGATGCCGACAGTGTCGCATTCCTGAAAGGCATCGAGGCCGATCGCGGCTGTGGGTACCTGCCCGGTGATGATCACCATGGGGATACTGTCCATGTAGGCAGTGGCGATACCTGTGACCGCATTGGTCACGCCCGGCC
>JBIIQD010000521.1:0-2828 GCA_044342265.1 Hydrogenophaga sp.
ATGTTGACCAGGCCACCGCGACCCAGGTCGCGACCGTAGCACTTGGCACAGATGCCAAAGCGGGTTTCGCAGGTCAGCGCGGTGCGCACTTTCACTTCGTCAACGCCAGCGACCTCCAGCTCGTCGAGCATGTCTTCGTCCAGCAGCGTGCCGGCTGCAAACAACAGCGCGCGGTTCTCGGGGTGGATCACGTCTTCGGCGACGGTACGGCCCAGGATACGGTCGCGCAGCGACTCGATCACTTCACCGCCTTCGACAATCGCGCGCATCACCGTGCCGTTGGTGGTGCCGCAGTCATCCTGGTTGACCACCAGATCCTGCGTCACGTCCACCAGGCGGCGCGTGAGGTAGCCCGAGTTCGCGGTCTTGAGCGCCGTGTCGGCCAGACCCTTGCGGGCGCCGTGGGTGGAGATGAAGTACTGCAACACGTTCAGACCTTCACGGAAGTTCGCCGTGATGGGAGTCTCGATGATGGAGCCGTCGGGCTTGGCCATCAGACCGCGCATGCCGGCCAGCTGACGGATCTGCGCTGCAGAACCGCGCGCACCCGAGTCGGCCATCATGTAGATCGAATTGAACGACTCCTGGTCCACTTCGTTGCCGTGGCGATCGATGGTCTTTTGCTTGGCCAGCTGGGCCATCATGACCTTGGAGATCTCGTCACCGGCCTTGCCCCAGATGTCGACCACCTTGTTGTAGCGCTCACCAGACGTCACCAGACCGGAGGCGTACTGCTGGGCGATTTCCTTCACTTCGGCTTCGGCGCGCTCGATGATGGCCGGTTTTTCCTTGGGCACCAGCATGTCATCCACCGCGATGGAGATGCCGGCACGGGTCGCCAGTCGGAAACCGTTTTGCAGCAGCTTGTCGGCGAAAACCACCGTCTCCTTCAGACCGCACTTGCGGAATGAGGCATTGATCAGGCGCGAGATTTCCTTCTTCTTCAACGCCTTGTTGATCAACTCGAACGCCAGGCCCTTGGGCAGGATTTCCGACAGCAGGGCGCGGCCCACGGTCGTGTCCACCAGCTTGATGGACGACACGAACTCGCCGGTTTCCTTGTTCTTGGTCCACTCGGTCAGCCGCACGCTGATCTTGGCAGTGATCTCCACCACGCTGTTGTCCAGCGCGCGCTGCAGCTCGGCCAGGTCCGCGAAGATCATGCCTTCGCCCTTGCCGTTGATGCGCTCGCGGGTCGCGTAGTACAGACCCAGCACCACGTCCTGCGACGGCACGATCGAGGGCTCGCCGTTGGCAGGGAACAGCACGTTGTTGGAGGCCAGCATCAGGGTGCGGGCTTCGATCTGGGCTTCCACCGACAGTGGCACGTGAACGGCCATCTGGTCGCCGTCAAAGTCGGCGTTGAAGGCAGCGCAGACCAGTGGGTGCAGCTGGATCGCCTTGCCTTCGATCAGGATCGGCTCGAACGCCTGGATGCCCAGGCGGTGCAGCGTGGGCGCACGGTTGAGCAGCACCGGGTGCTCTTTGATCACCTCTTCCAGGATGTCCCACACCACTGGCGTGCCGGCTTCAACTTCCTTCTTCGCCGCCTTGATGGTGGTGGCGATGCCCATGGCTTCCAGGCGCGAGAAGATAAAGGGCTTGAACAGCTCCAGGGCCATCAGTTTGGGCAAGCCGCACTGGTGCAACTTGAGCGTCGGACCGACGACGATAACCGAGCGGCCCGAGTAGTCCACGCGCTTGCCCAGCAAGTTCTGGCGGAAACGACCGCTCTTGCCCTTGATCATGTCGGCCAGCGACTTCAGGGCGCGCTTGTTGGCGCCCGTCATGGCCTTGCCACGGCGGCCGTTGTCCAGCAGCGAGTCAACGGCTTCCTGCAGCATGCGCTTTTCGTTGCGCGCAATGATCTCAGGCGCCTTGAGTTCGAGCAGGCGGCGCAGACGGCTGTTGCGGTTGATGACGCGGCGGTACAGATCGTTCAGGTCGGAGGTCGCGAAGCGGCCGCCGTCCAGTGGCACCAGCGGACGCAGGTCCGGCGGCAGCACGGGCAGCACATCCAGCACCATCCACTCGGGCTTGATGCCCGACTTCTTGAAGGCTTCCAGCACTTTGAGGCGCTTGGCGTTCTTCTTGATCTTCAGCTCGGACCCGGTCAGGTCATTGCGCAGCTTTTCGATCTCGATTTCCAGATCGATGGCCTGCAGCAGTTCCTTGATGCCCTCGGCACCCATTTTGGCGATGAACTCGTCGCCATACTCCTTGCGTTTGGCGTCAAAGTCGTCCTCGGACATGATCGCGAATTTCTTCAGCGGGGTCATGCCCGGATCAACGATCACATAGGCTTCGAAGTACAGCACGCGTTCGATGTCGCGCAGCGTCATGTCCAGGATCAGGCCAAGGCGCGAAGGCAGCGACTTCAGGAACCAGATGTGGGCGCAGGGCGCGGCCAGGTCGATGTGACCCATGCGCTCACGGCGCACCTTGGTCTGCGTGACTTCAACACCACACTTCTCGCAGATCACGCCGCGGTGCTTGAGGCGCTTGTATTTTCCGCACAGGCATTCGTAGTCCTTGATGGGACCAAAAATCTTGGCGCAGAACAGACCGTCGCGCTCGGGCTTGAACGTGCGGTAGTTGATGGTCTCGGGCTTCTTGACTTCGCCAAAAGACCAGGAGCGGATTTTCTCGGGTGACGCCAGGCCGATGCGGATCGCATCGAAGTGTTCGTCGGGCGTGAACTGCTTGAACAGGTCGAGCAAGGATTTCATATCGAACTTCCTTAATTTCTTGAGACAACGTGTGGACAGAGCGGTGACTTAACCAAGAACACCGCGGAACCGGTTTGGCCGGGCCGCTGGTGTTGCCCC
>JBIIQD010000523.1:0-2823 GCA_044342265.1 Hydrogenophaga sp.
GCGGATGCCAGTCGGTGACCGTCACATCGCCGCCGCGCCGGTGGATCACCAGACTCGCCAGCGCCAGGCCAGCGCCAATTTCCAGGATGCGTTTGCCCGCGATGGCGTGGCTGTGCATCGCCAGCGCCAGCACCTGCGCCGAGGGCCAGACCTGGCCAAACAGCGGCCAGCCCGAAGCACCCATGCCAGCGTCTTTGGCCGCGCCCAGCGGATCGGCGTATTGCTGGTTATCGAGAAGGGAGCGGATCGCGTAGTCCAGACCGCCGATGGTGACGGTCTGGTGGCGCACTTGGTAGCCGGGCATGTCGGAAAACTCTCATGGTGGATAGGCGGTGTGAAACGGTTCTGATCGAACGGGCACAACGCTTCCAGGCGAACCATGGACAGGGCATGCGGGGCCGAGGAGGCTATCTCGCGAAGGGCCGCATCGGTTGCGGCCCGGCGACCTTAACACGCGGTGGCTGCGGTACACGCCGCGCCGCCGCATTCTGAACAGGGTTGCTCAAGCCCTGCTCATAGCTGGCTCTTTGGACACTTCCTGTAGCGCCAACAACTGAGGCTCAGATGGCTGGGAAGTGACGGCCAGTTTCTGTAGCGACTCGTCAGCCGGGGTGTTGGCCGCTTTCAGGGCATCGATCCGTGCTTCCTTCAGCGTCAGTCCATCATGCTCCGCGAAGCGAAGTTGCCCGGCATCCGCCTTGAGATGGGTGATGCGAGACAGTCCACTTTCTGCGGCGCTGTTCGCCACAGCGTGTACTGTGTTCTCCATGCCCTGGTCCCAGGGCAGGCCGTGTTGCTCGGCCAGTCGTTGCACATGGTCGCGGCTGTCGTCGAGCAGCTGGCGCGACCCTTGGGGCAAGGAAGCGGGGTCGAGCGCGGCGCCCTTGCGATCCCGCTGAGCGGGATCGCCCGGTTCCAGCGGTCCGCGAAGGGTGTCGATGGCGTCTTTGACGTTGCCGTCGATCCCGCGGGACACGGCCGTCAGCACGCCGCGCATCTGGCGCACATCCTGGCGGTAGTCGGCGATCTGCACCGACTGCTGCTGGGCCAGGTGCCGGGCCTGCGGGTCGTCCAGGATGGAACGGTCGGGCCGACCTGCGGCATCGAGGCCCACGAAGTGGTGCATGCTGTGGCTGCCGCCCATGGCCACGGCGGCGCTGAGGGTGCTGGGAGGGGGGTTCACCAGCGCGACCGCCGGGGAAACGCCGCGAATGGCGTCGCTCCAGTGGGTCTTGTTGTCGTATCCCTTGGCGGACAGGGTGTCGATCTCCTGCTGCCTGGCGTAGACGCGCACCTCGCCGAAATGGGGGCTGGCGGCACTGACCGCGTCGCCCGCCATCACATGGTTGACCACAGCGCTGCCACCCTCGGGAATGCGCCTTCCCAGGCTGGCCGCGCCGTAGGCGTTGAAGGTCTCGCCTTGCAGGCCGAAGTGGTGGGCGGTGACCTGGGCGAGCGTGCCGCCGAGGGAGTGGCCGGTGGTGGTGACGGGGTGAGGCGGGAGTCCCTTTTTTTCGGCCTCCCTGGACGCCAAGGCTAGGGCCTGCCGTGTCAAGGCGATGGCGTCTTCTGCCTGAAGGTTGGAGCGGTTGAGCACCATACCGCCGTCGGCCAGAGCGCCATCCTTGAAGGCTTCCCGGTCGAACTCGGTGCCTCGATGGGCAACAACGAGTTCACCCGTATCGGCACGCTGGTAGATGGTGCCTTGGTAGCCCGTCTGGGGGTTGTCCACATGGGCGCGGACGATGAATTTGACGTTGCCGGACTCAATTGCCTTTGGTGCGTTTGGATCGTTTCTCTCGTAGGTCCCGACAGCGCTTGGTCTATACACATGAAACGCCAGATCAGCGTATTGCTGGCCTCTGATGCTCATGGCTTAATCCTCACTTTGGCGGTGATGGAGAACAGGTTGTTGCGATGGGTTGGACCAAAACCATCAGGACTTCTGTCCCCAGAGGAACTGTTCCCACCGGGTCCGGGAAATGCTGGGTAGTCTCCCTTCCAGTAGTACTGCCTGATGGCGGTGCTCTCTCGAACCTCTTTGTCGTCTAAGGCCACGATGTAGTTCGTTTCTTCCTTGGCTCCGGTGGCTTTAAAGCCAACAGCCAGCTCCATGAATGCCCACTGGCAGACCCCTTTCCCGTAATAGTCCTCATCCAGCAACCCGTCCCGGTTCACTGTGGCCACGAAGCGGTTGGGTCCCAGTCGCTGCATGGGCACGGCCAAACCTTTTGACGGAACCGCCCTGGCGCCGGCCCACTCGCTGGTCACAAAGTTGCAGTTGGGGGCGTGGTAGCTGGCGGCCCCGCTGACATCATTCAACGGCCCAGGCGCATCGTGGATCTCGAACTCCACCTCGAACACCTGTTTCGGAGACGGGTTGACCTTGAACAGGTGCGCCTGTTCCGACTTGTCGTTCTTCTGAGCGCCCGTGGTCTGGGCGTTTGCCGCGGGCGCGCCGCTCGGTGGCGTGGGAGGGGCTGTGGGTTGGCAGGCCATCAGCGGCACCCAAACGGCGAGGATGCAGGCCAGACGGACCCAGCGTTGACAAGGGAATTCATGCACACACACCTCCTGAATTGATCTTCTGGACAGGGTCGACCGTGAAACCATCGCCGCTTCCACTGGCTTGTTTTTGGATGACAGTATAGGCAAGCGCCTTGGTACTACAATCCGTGCCTTCACCGGGGGTGCCAAACCCGCAGCGATGCGGTCTACGGCTGAGAAATACCCCTCTCACCTGATCTGGGTAGTGCCAGCGTA
Source organism: Hydrogenophaga sp. (assembly GCA_044342265.1). GTDB lineage: Bacteria > Pseudomonadota > Gammaproteobacteria > Burkholderiales > Burkholderiaceae_C > Hydrogenophaga. Next base: position 2,764 of record JBIIQD010000523.1, read on the forward strand.
GGGAGCGTGATGAGCCGGTCCGCCGCTTGCTGTGGCCCGTCCTTTTCAGACGCTTCCGTG
>JBIIQD010000522.1:0-2823 GCA_044342265.1 Hydrogenophaga sp.
TCCGTTCAGACTGGTCCACTGACACGCAATGGCCGAAAAAAAAGCCCCAAGTTGTTCGCTTGGGGCTTTGACTGGTGGGCGGTGCAGGGATCGAACCTGCGACCCCTGCCGTGTGAATGATGCAATACGGTACTTGGGACTTCACAGGATGCCACTTTCATAGGTAAACCGTCCCAACTCGTCTCTTCAAATCCCTAAGGTCTTTCCCACGCTTTCCCCAACTGATCCCATTCAAGGCACATCCGCTGTGAGCACGAACCGCAGTTTAGCGGAGAGACAAGATGGCGGCGCTTGGCGTCGTTCAGGCAAGACGCAAACTGCAGCCTCACAACACGAGTCACACCGGATGAAGCTCGGCAGTGGCGCTTGACGACCACCCCAAACCGATTCAGCCCAGAGCAGGCCGACGAACCCGCCGCATCACCCACTGCGCCAGATCATCAAGCACCGTGAACAGCACCGGGATCACCAGCAGACTGAGCACGGTCGAACTGATCATGCCGCCGATCACCACGATGGCCATCGGCGCGCGGAAGCTCGGGTCCACGCCGATGCCCAGCGCAATCGGCGCCATCCCTGCAGCCATCGCCACCGTGGTCATGACGATGGGGCGGGCACGCTTGCGGCAGGCGTCCAGCACCGCCTCCAGACGGGGAAGACCGTACTGGCGGCGCGCGATGATGGCGTAGTCCACGATCAAGATCGAGTTCTTGGTCGCCACCCCCATCAGCACGATCAGACCAATCAGCGAGGGCATGGAGATCGCCTGCTGCCACAGGAACAGCGCCAGCAAGGCGCCAGGCACCGACAGAACCAGCGCGCCCAAGATGGTCAGCGGCTGCACCATATCTTTGAACAGCAGGATCAGCACCACATAGATGCACAACAGGCCGGTGCCCATGCCCAGAGCGAAGCTGGAAAACAGCTCCTGCATGGCTTCAGCATCACCCACGCCTGCCGCGGTGACACCGGGCGGCGGGTTTTTAACGACAGACAGCTCGAACACCTCGCGCTGCAGTTCGCCGAGCGAACGCTGGTTCAACTCGACATCAATGGTGATGTTGCGGCGACGGTCGTAGCGGTCGATCTGCGACGGCCCGCTCTCGAGCGCCAGCGACGCCACACTGGACAGTGCCACCGGCCCGCGCGCGCCAGGCACCGGCAGGCGCGACAGCAGCTCGATGTCGGCGCGGGCATTCAGAGGCAGCCGCACGACCACTGGCAACTGCCGCTCGCTCACATTGAGCTTTGACAGCGCCTGGTCAAAGTCGCCCGAAGTCGCCACACGCAGGCTCTCGGCGATGGCCGCGGTGGTCACGCCGCTGGCGGCGGCGCGAGCGGCGTCGGGCCGCACGACCAGTTCCTGGCGCACCAGACTCGCGCTTGACACCACTGCGCCCACCCCACTCAGTCCACGCAGCTCGCGCTCGACCTGGCGCGCGTACTGGGCCAGCAGATCGCCGTCTTCGCCGCTGAGCAGCAGCGAAAAACTCTCGCCACCGCCAAAACCCACGCGCACTCGCGCATGGGGCAGCGCCTCCAGCAGGTCGCGCAACTGTGCCTCGATCTGTTGCTTGCTCTGGCCGGGCCGCTCGGCGCGCGGGCTGAGGTTGAGCGTCAGCGTTGCGTTGCGCGCCTCGGCAGCCCCGCCATCCGACATCGGATCGCTGCCAGTGGAGCCGCCGCCCACAGCGGTGTACACGCGGCGCACCGCCTCGTGACCTTGCACCAGGGTGCGTGCGTGCTCTGCGCTGGCAAGGGTCTGCTCATAGGTGCTGCCGGGTTGCAAGGTGATGCGCACCTGGGTCTGGCTCAGGTCGTCAGGCGGGATGAAGCCGGTCGGCAACAGCGGAATCAGAGCGAAAGCGCCCACAAAAAACACTGCCGTGGCCGCCACGGTCCAGCCCCGGTTCTTCAGGCACCGCGTGGCCCAACGAGTGTAGGGCGTGAGCCAGGACACTTCGCCCAGCGGCTTGGTCGAGGGCTTTAGCAGGTAGGCACACATCATGGGCGTGAGCATCCGGGCGACCACGGTGGAGAAGACCACCGAAATCGCAGCTGTGACCCCGAAGTGAACAAAGAATCGCCCTGGCACGCCGGCCAGAAAGGCCGTTGGCAAGAACACCGCGACCAGCGTGGCGGTGGTGGCGATCACCGCCAGACCGATTTCATCAGCCGCTTCCATCGCAGCCTGGTAGGGAGTCTTGCCCATCTGCAGATGGCGCATGATGTTCTCGACCTCTACGATGGCGTCGTCCACCAGCACGCCGACCACGATGGACAAACTCAGCAGTGTGACCAGATTGAGGGTGAGCCCGAAGACGTAATGCATCACCGCAAACGTGGGCAACACGCTAAGGGGAAGAGCGATGGCAGCGATCAGCGTGGCACGCCAGTCTCGCAAGAAGATAAACACCACCAGAACTGCAAGCAGCGCACCCTCGTAGAGCAGCATCATGGAGCCGTCGAAGTTATCCTGCACCGCGTCCACGCGATTGAAAGCTTCTTTAATCTGGAGGTCGGGGTGCTCGGCTTGCAGGGCCTTCAGAGCATCGCGCACCACAGCCGCCACTTCGATCTCGCTCGCGCCCTGCGCGCGACTGACCTCGAAGCCCACCACCGGCTGTCCGTCCAGCAGTGCGATGCTGCGCCGCTCGGCCACCGAATCGCGCACGCTGGCGACCTGCTCCAGCCGGAGGCGCCGACCGTCGGACAAAGCCAGCTCCATGGCCGCGAGTTCGTCCACGGTCTGCACCGTGGCCACCGCGCGGATGGTCTGTTCCCCGCCGCTCAGGGTGGCCAGACCGCCGCTGGCGTCTTGTT
>JBIIQD010000524.1:0-2822 GCA_044342265.1 Hydrogenophaga sp.
TGCCAGTGGCGGCGGGTCTGACAGCACGTCGTTTTCGAGGTAGATGGAAAGGTCAACAAAACGTGGCATGGCACTCAGCTCCTGGTTGAGGGGATATCGGCGCTCACGACAAGATGGTCGTTCGCGCCGAAGACGACGGCTCCCTGACCGTACGCTTGCATGCGCACCCTGTCGCCGAATTTCATGAGGGGTGTCGTGGGCACCCCACTGGCGATGGTCTCGTTCGCGCGACGCTCCGCGATGTAGGCAGAGCCCTTTTTGTTCACCTGCGCTCGATACGCTGCCAGAGCCAAAGCGCATCTCGTTGCCGTTCGGTTCGCGGAACCACTGGCCTGTGTGAGGGGTGTGAAAGTCGAGGTCTGCACGCGCATCACGCCAGGCGCCCTCAATGGCATCGTGCAAGGGAGCTTCAACAATCTCGACCAGAAGGTCGCCTGCGCTGCCTTGGTACGCGAGGGAATCGGCGTCCTTGTCAGAGATGGACGGGATGTTGAAGGCCAACGCCCTCAGGCGCCTGTGATTCAGAACGACCGAGCAGCCGCACCAGCGGGGCACGCGAAGCAGCGGCGCAGCGGCCTGGCACGGAAATGAAGTCGCCCAGGTCTCGACCGCCGCGAACAGGCTGGTCGCGATTCCCCTGGCGTCCACGACACGCTGTAGTTCGCTGAGCACGCCGACGAGCCACCCGTCCTTGCGGTCACTCTTGAGGGTGGACAGCTTCATGGGGCGCTTCAATATGAAGGTGAAGGGATCCGTCTTCGCTTTCGATCAGCGGCACGCGCGTGAGCGACTGGCCAATGCAGGGGCCGAGCAGACACACACCTGTGGCAATGTCGAACTGCGCTCCATGTGCGGCGCACACGATGCGAGTCCCATCGGCATTGAGAAAAGCGTCCTTGCGCCAGGCCATGGATGTGTTCGCCCAGTGAGGGCAGACGTTGCGGTAGGCATACATCCCATCGCGCCGCACGATAAACACCGTGTCGCGACCGGTGCCGGTCGGATCGAAGCCGCGCGAACTGCATTCGGCCAGCTCGCCGGAATGACAAAGACGCAAGACATGGCTCATGGCGTCAAGCGGTGCGTTCACCAAGCGCCTCTGTTTGCGCGGCATCTGCAAACTCTTCTCGCCGTGCAACAAGAAAAAAGGATACTTGTTCCGCTCCACCACGCTGTCGAGGTGGATGTCCTTGCGGGTCACCAGACGAACGAACAGCTTGCTTGCACAGTGTGCGGTATCGGTGCGCGGCCATCTCCATCGCGAGACCGACTAAGGTTCTAAACGCGGTTGCAGGGAACGCAGTGGTACATGAGAAAAGCCCAAGCTTGGTGCTTGCCGAAAACGGCGGAGTCACCCGCCTGGGTTGATCAACATCGTTCGACAATTTGCGAACCAGGCCTGTCATTGCGCACCTGAGGTGGACTCCGATTGCATCAGCGCCGCCAGCTTGCGCCGCGCACGCACGGCTGCCGCGTCCGGAGCCAGCAGAACCGGCTTCATCGACCAGAACTCGTTGTGCCCGATGCGCGACTGCTGGGCCTCGAGCATGGGCTTGTCTTCGTTGCGGAAGATGTTCTCAACCATCGGACGAATGGCCGCGTTTGCTTCCGGCGAGATGGCGAAATCCCGCGTGGTCCAGAACCAGTAGTGTGTGCGGCCCGGTTTCTCGGGGGTGCCCAAGTGCAGATTTCGCGTCGTCACGCCTTCGCTGCGCGGCTCGCCCTGCAACGTGGCGCCCACGTTGAGCAACATGCAACTTGGGGCGAACCAGGTGACCACAGTCCATTGGTCGGTGGGTTGGTTCTTCTCGCGAAGATGCGCATCAAAAGCGGGGGGCGCGACGTCGCCACTGGAAAGCCAGCTGACCCTCACGCTGCGCTCAGACAGGTCTTCCACGACAGGCTTGACGCGTGAAATTGCCCCACCGCCCAGCGTGGTGGGATGCAGGTAGTCCACGTGGGACAGGTCCATGATGTTGTCGACCAGCAGCATGGTGTCGCAGGCCGTCGGCAGGTGTCCACGGAACATGGCGTGTTCTGGCGCCGCGGCAATTTCGCTGAAATCGGGGATCAGATTGTCATCGGCGCGCTCAGGATCGCCCATCCAGATCCAGAGCAGGCGATGGCGTTCGCGTACCGGATAGGCCCGCACACAGGCAGCCTTCGGAATGGGTCCATGCGGATTCTTCACACAGGCGCCACTGCCGTCGAAGCTGAGACCGTGGTAGCGGCACTGGATCACACCATCCTGCAACGTACCGCCCGACAGGGGCGCGAAGCGGTGTGGGCAACGGTCCTCCAGCGCGCGCGGTGTGCCATCGGGCGCCCGGTAAAGGACGACGTGGTCCCCCAGGTACATCCTGGCCAGCATATTGCCCTGCGCCAGCTCCTCATCGAAGCCTGCGACATACCAAGTGTTGCGTGGGAAGTTCATAGTGTCTCCTTTAATGCTCCAAAGCTAAGCTGACGATTTTTACAACAGATGAGCGCAGCCCCGAGATGGCAGTCGGTTGCAGGACTTTGTGGTCTCCATGTCTGCCTCCTCTTTGGCGGTGGGTGCGTCGTCAGATCGGCATCGCCAGCGCCGCCATCGACTCGCGCATGATCTGCGCGTGTGCTTCCTTGTCGCCACCAGTGATCTCGAGGGTGCCCAGTTGACCGGAGTTCTCGACGACCATACGGCAACGCTCCCATCGGCGCTCTCCGAAGCGTGCCAGTGCGGCAGGAAGATCGTTGGCGTTGCGCCCCACCTCCTCGGCCAGCACGATCCCATCCTCAATACCAATGCATGCGCCCGACGCGAGGTGGGGCGTCGTGGAGTG
>JBIIQD010000594.1:0-2822 GCA_044342265.1 Hydrogenophaga sp.
GCTGCCAGCCCAGGCACTGGCCGCATAAGATGAGATCGCTGGTGCGCCTCGAGTTGTCCACCCCGTCGGTCAGTTCGTCACGAGCGCCGACCGACGTCGTGGACAACTCTGCACCGTCTACGACCCGCTCGCAGTCCACTTAAATCTCGGGGAAAGCTGTTCAGACAAGCGGGGCCACTTCTCAGCAACATCAGCCGAATTCAAAGAGCAGAGCATTGTTTCGCGGGTTGTACCAACCCATCGGCCAAATCGGGATGGATTCGGCAACTAGCGAACCAGTCGAATCGCGTGATTGCGAAAAGAAAGCGACCCGAGCGTAGGGTGGAAGATCGTGCCGTCTCTCGGAATGGTGTCAACCCTGTTGATGCCGCGCTCATAAAACTGCACCACCCAAGCTTGGTCGATTTGCGCTCCGAACTGGGTGGAGGTGGCATACAAGCCATTCCAGTCGGTATTGGGAAACCAGACAAAATCGATCAGCGTAGTGCTCCCTGGGACACGCAGGCTTAGAAGCTCGTCTCTAGTAGGAACGCGCCAGTCGCTGTAGCCGCACAGATTGCTGGCATTGACCTGCGCCTGGTATCCGACTGAATTGTCGGTAGCTTCTATCTCCGCTTGCGTTGGCGTGCGGGCTGGAATGGACCCGGTGAATGGAGAAAAACGACTGGACACCTGAGGCAATCCTGCGTTGTCAAGGTTGTTGTAGCGATTTTCGCTGGCACGAAGTCCGGCAGTTGTCTTTCCTTCCCACATCAGGCCGGTTGCGTTGTCCCGTACACACTCGGTCTTATCGTAGTAAGTGGGTAGGTTGTTCGAATCACACCCCCGAAAAACCAGGCTGTAGCCACTGGCTGCTGCGGGCTCGGGCAGGCAGGCCGTCTGTGGCGGCGGCTTGTTCGTAGTCTGCGCCGGTGTGGTACCACCAGCGCACGGGTTGGCAACGACGGTGACCACGTAGTCAGTCTTTTCTCCGTTTTCCGAGGTCAGGGTAAAGGTCACAGGTGAACTGAAGTCCTTGACAGTGGAGGGGTCTGGTGTGATTTGATTGCCCATCGGATCAACAACCAGTGACAGATTCGTCAACGAGGAGCAAGACTCCACCTGAGCCAGATCAATCGTTACCTGGTTGCCTTGAATGCGTCCCTTTGCGCCGCTGATGCTGAACTCGACTGGTATCTCTTTCGAACCGTCGCCGCCACAAGCCACCAATATTCCTATCACCGCACACACCAGCAACTCTTGGTACCTTTTGGTCTTGTTCATCGGACTTTCTTTCAAAAAAACTTAGACATGTAAGGCTTTTCAGGCCGTCAGCAAAACTTCCGCAGAGCCTCAGACAAACGCGAAATCCGCCGCCGTCAGTTGCGCGTTACTGACCCCCACCAACCAGACCGAGGTGTCGGCGTCGATGGTCAACACGCTGGCGTTCGACGAGGCGTTGAAAGCCAGTCTGGCCTGGGCCTGGGAGAAGGTGGTGATGCCCGTGTCAGAGGCCAAGAGCAGGGCGTCTTCGGCGCCTCCCGCAAGGAAGTCGTAGACCACCAGCACGCCGTTGGACGCGCGAACGATGTAGCTGTCGCTGCCAGCGCCGCCGACGGCCACATCCAGGCCTGTGCCGCTTTCAAACGTGTCGTGGCCCTCACCACCCAGGAAGATGTCATTGCCATCCCCGCCAGACGCGTAGTCGTTGCCCGATCCCCCGTCGAAGTAGTCAACGCCCGGGTCGCCCACAAAAATGTCGTCGCCTCTTCCTCCCAAAAATATGTCATCTCCGGCGCCGCCGTCGGCATAGTCGTTGTCTTCGCCCAGGTCGAAGTAATCGTTGCCCGCCTGACCGACCGCGGTGTCGTTACCGGCTCCCATCATGAAGATATCGTTGCCAGTGCCCCCGTCGGCGTAGTCGAAGCCAGCGCCGCCGTCGATGTAGTCGGCGCCTTCGCCGCCCACCAAGACGTCGTGGCCCGCCTCACCAAACAGCACATCATCGCCCTTGTCGCCGTTGAGCGTGTCTTCGCCTTCACCTCCATAAAGGTAGTCCAGGCCATCGCCGCCAAAGGCTTGGTCGTTGCCTCCCAGGCTCAGAAGCACGTTGCTTCCCTGGTTGCCGATCAGCTGCTCTGCCAAGGCGTTGCCAACCAATTGCAGCCCTGATACGCCAAGTGCCACCAGTTTGGTGGCGCCGCTGATCAGCGTCAGACTGACGGAGGTTTGGATCGTGTTGGCGTCCACCACATCCAGTTTCGCGTTGGTTCCAGTGCTCAGGGCGGCGCTGACCACCAGGGGTGCGGCCAGGTCGCCGCCACTGAAGGTGATGGTTTTATTGCCGGCGGTGAGCTCCATGGTGTATCCGCCGCTGGAAGTGGTTTGTCCGTTGGTGCCGGATGCGTTGATGTTGATCCCGCTTCTGCCTTCGCCAGGTGTGTAGAAGGCATTGAGATCGTTGTCCCGGTAAGACACGCCCAGCAAGAAAACTTGTGGCGCATTGAAACGGTTGCCGTAGTTTTCTGTCACCACCCAAGGGCCCACCGCGGTGGCTGGGTTGCTTTCCGGTACAGCGGCCACACCGACTTCCCGGTAACTCGCGTTCATGATCGCAATGCGGTGGCCTGCCGGGTTTTGCATACCGTTGGGTCCATTGCCCCAGTCCACCATGAAGGCGGCATGCGCGTCGAGCATGGAATCTGCATATGCAAACACGTTCTCCGCCAGTGTCGAATAGCTTGCGTAGCCGGCGTTAACCGCACGCTGCCCAAGTCCTGGCTCCCCCGGCGCCTGGTGGGTTTGGGAGTTGGTGGCCACCATCACTTGGGAGTGACCGGTCG
>JBIIQD010000039.1:0-10975 GCA_044342265.1 Hydrogenophaga sp.
TTTTTTTTCAGGAGTACTTTCATGACCTACCGCGACCCCATCCGTACCGCCTTCCTGGCCACCAGCTTCACGGCCCTGGCCGTACTGACTGCCTGCGGCAAAAACGTCGAAACCGATAGCGAGAGACCCCTGTCGCCGCCCATCACCATGGGCACCCAGGTGGACGACACGGTGATCACTTCCAGTGTCAAGTCCGCACTCATGAGCGACGATCTGGTCAAGAGCTTTGACCTGCAGGTCGAGACCCGCAAGGGCATGGTGCAGCTCAGCGGATTCGTCGACAGCCAGGCCCAGATCGACCAGGCCGTGAAGCTGACCCGGGCCGTGGGCGGCGTGACCGATGTGGAAAACGGCGTCACCCTCAAAGGCGGTGACAGCACCATAGGCACCAAGATCGACGACGCCGCCATCACCGGCAGTGTCAAGACCGCGTTGCTGTCCGACCCTGGCATCAAAAGCTTTGATATCAGTGTGGTCACCTTCAAAGGCGAGGTCCAGCTCACCGGCTTCGTCAACAACGCAGAGCAGATCGATCAGGCCGGCAAACTGGCCAGCGCCGCTGAAGGCGCCACCAGCCTGAAGAACGAACTGATGGTCAAGAAGTAAGCGCCATGGCCAACACCCACGAACTGACTTCGGTGAAGACACTGCGCAGCCAGGCTCGCAAACACCTCGAACACGGTGCCGTCACCGCAGGCTACAACGCCGACCGCAGCAAAGTGCTGAAGATGCTCAACGAGGCGCTGGCGACCGAGATCGTCTGCGTGCTGCGCTACCGGCGCCACCACTTCATGGCGCGCGGCATCCACGGCCAGACCGTGGGCGCCGAGTTCCTGGTGCACTCCAACGAAGAGCAGGGCCACGCCGACCAGCTGGCCGCGCGCATCGTGCAGCTCGGTGGCGAGCCCGACTTTTCACCCGACACCCTCAGCGATCGCAGCCACGCCGAATACGTGCCCGCCACGACGCTGCCCGACATGATCCGCGAGAACCTGGTGGCCGAACGCATCGCCATCGACAGCTACCGCGACATGATCCTTTCCCTGGGCAACCAGGACCCGACCACCAGCGACCTGCTCAAGCAGATCCTGGCGGTGGAAGAGGAACACGCGGACGAACTGGCCGACTTGCTGGAAGGCATGCCGGCGAAAGAGGGCTGAGCACCGCCCGGGTCCACGAGCGCACCCGAAAGGGGTCATGCGGCAACGCTTGGCCCCTTTTTTTTGCTGGTTTTGCTGGGGGTGATCGTTCCGATATACGCCACCCGGCGTACATACGCCCTTCAGGGTTCTCCCTAGCATCCGGTTGTCCGCTGAAATCCGCCCTTACGGGGCGGCCCGGCGGCAGAAGACATCCCACAACCGGATCTGCCCCAACCCTCTGGAGAAGCCCCATGCTGCAACGTCGATTCACCCTCAAAGCCCTGACGGTCGCCACCGCCCTGGGCGCTTTTGGCATCACCGCCCACGCGCAAAACACCATCAAGGTCGGCGTGCTGCACTCGCTGTCGGGCACGATGGCGATTTCCGAGACCGTCCTGAAAGACGTGGCCCTGATGGCCATCGACGAGATCAACGCCAAGGGCGGTGTGCTGGGCAAGAAGCTCGAGCCCGTGGTGGTCGACCCGGCGTCCAACTGGCCGCTGTTTGCCGAAAAGGCCAAGCAGCTGATCGACCAGGACAAGGTGGCCGCCGTGTTCGGCTGCTGGACCTCGGTCTCGCGCAAGTCGGTGCTGCCGGTGTTTGAAGAAAAGAACAACCTGCTGTTCTACCCAGTCCAGTACGAAGGCGAAGAGCTGTCCAAGAACGTGTTCTACACCGGCGCAGCCCCCAACCAGCAGGCCATTCCTGCGGTGGAATACCTGATGAGCAAGGATGGCGGCTCCGCCAAGCGCTTCGTGTTGCTGGGCACCGACTACGTCTACCCGCGCACCACCAACAAGATCCTGCGCGCTTTCCTGAAGGCCAAGGGCATCCCTGAGAGCGACATCATGGAGGAGTACACCCCCTTCGGTCACTCCGACTACCAGACCATCATCGCCAACATCAAGAAATTCGCTGCCGCTGGCAAGAAGACGGCTGTGGTCTCCACCATCAACGGTGACTCCAACGTGCCGTTCTACAAAGAGCTGGGCAACGCAGGCCTGAGCGCCAAAGACGTGCCGGTGGTGGCCTTCTCGGTGGGTGAAGAAGAGCTGCGCGGTGTCGACACCAAGCCGCTGGTCGGCCACCTGGCCGCCTGGAACTACTTCATGTCGATCAAGAACCCGACCAACGCCGCGTTCATCAAGAAGTGGAGCGACTACGCCAAGGCCAAGAACATCCCCGGCCACAAGGACAAGCCGCTCACCAACGACCCGATGGAAGCCACCTACATTGGCATCCACATGTGGGCGCAGGCCGTGACCAAGGCCAAGTCCACCGACACCGACAAGGTGATTGCCGCCATGGCCGGTCAGACCTTCAAAGCACCGGGCGGCTTCACCTCCACCATGGACAAGGAAAACCACCACCTGCACAAGCCGGTGTTCATCGGCGAGATCAAGGCTGATGGCCAGTTCAACGTGGTGTGGAAGACCCCTGGTCCGGTGGTCGCCGATCCGTGGAGCGACTACATCGCCGAGAACAAGGGCAAGGCCAACGTGCCGATGAAGAAGTAAACGGGTAGATGCACATGGCGATGCGCTGGTTGCGATCCTGTCTGTTGCTGTGGTGCCTGATCGGCGCAGCCCACGCGCATGCCCTCACCCCGGCCGACGCCCTGGCGCTGGCCTCGGGTGAGGGGGATGCGCGGATCGCCGCAGTCAATCGCCTGGCCGCCGAACCCGACGAGCGCACCCTGGCCCTGCTGCAGGCCCTCTCCACTGGCTCTGTGAAAGTCCAGGGCGGCCAAGTGCTCATTCTTGCTGACGACGGCAGTGGCACCGATGCGGTGACCGGCGCCGCCGTCACCCCGGCGGACGACGCTGAGGATGCCATCGTCAACAACCGGTTGCGTGGCGTGCTGGAAGCTGCGCTGTCCGCTCGCGACCTGTTCGGCACGGACGCACACGCCCAGCGCAGCGCGGCTGCCATGTTGCAAAAGAGCGCGTTTGACGAACCTGACGCTTCTCAGCTCCCCTTGGTGGACAAGGCGCTGACCAATGCGTCTCTTGATGAAAAGGCGCGCGCCAGTCTGGAGCTGGCCCGCGCGGCGATGCAACTCGCCAGCGACGACGAAGGTCAACGACTGGCGGCTGCACAGGCCTTGGGCAACCGAGGCAACCCTGCCCTGAAACCCCTGTTGGCGTCCCGCCTGGAAGCCGAGGGCAGCGCCAGCGTCAAGGCCGCACTCAGCGCCGCCATGGCCTCGCTGGACCGCTCACTGGCGCTAACCAGTGCGCTGTCCCAGGCCTTCACCGGCATCAGCCTGGGGTCGATCCTGCTGCTGACGGCGTTGGGACTTGCCATCACCTACGGGCTGATGGGCGTGATCAACATGGCCCATGGCGAGCTGATCATGATCGGCGCCTACGCCACCTGGCTGGTGCAGGCCTTCTTCAAGGAATCGCTGCCCGGCCTGTTCGATTGGTATCTGCTGGCGGCCCTGCCAGTGGCATTCATGGCGTCGGCCCTGGTGGGAGCGGCGATGGAGCGCAGCGTGATCCGCCATCTCTATGGCCGTCCCCTGGAGACGCTGCTGGCGACCTGGGGCATCAGCCTGGTGCTGATGCAAGGGGTGCGCAGTCTGTTCGGCGCGCAGAACGTGGGGGTGGAGAACCCAAGCTGGATGAGCGGTAGCGTCACGCTCATGGGCAATCTCACGTTGCCCTGGAACCGCGTGATCATTGTGGTGTTTGCGGTGGCCGTGTTGATCGGCGTCACGCTGCTCATCAGCCGCACGCGGCTGGGTCTTTTTGTCCGGGGCGTGACGCAGAACCGACCAATTGCCAGTTGCATGGGCGTGAATACCGCGCGCATCGACACCTATGCCTTTGCGCTGGGCTCCGGCATCGCCGGGCTCGCAGGTTGTGCCCTGAGCCAGATCGGCAACGTTGGCCCGGACCTGGGCCAGAACTACATCGTCGACTCGTTCATGGTGGTGGTGCTGGGCGGAGTGGGCCAGCTGGCGGGCACGGTCTACGCCGCACTGGGTCTGGGATTGCTGAACAAGTTGCTCGAAGGCTGGTCCGGTGCGGTGCTGGCCAAGATCGCGGTTCTGGTCTTCATCATCATCTTCATCCAGAAACGCCCACAAGGCATCTTCGCCTTCAAGGGACGGGAAGCATGACCGCCGCAACTGTCACTCTTCCGAAGCCTGGCCCGCTGCTCACGCGCGGTGCCTTCAGTGGCGTGATGGTCGCGCTGCTGGTGGTGTGCGCCCTGGCGCCAGCGCTGAACCTGCTGGTGCCCGAGGGCAGCGTGTTTCACCTGTCCGACTACATGGTCGGCTTGCTGGGCAAGATCATGTGCTACGCGATCTGCGCGCTGGCGATGGACCTGATCTGGGGCTACACCGGCATCCTCTCGCTGGGCCACGGCCTGTTCTTCGCGCTGGGTGGCTACGTCATGGGCATGTACCTGATGCGCCAGATCGGACGCGATGGCAACTATGGCAGCGACCTGCCCGACTTCATGGTGTTCCTGGACTGGAAGGAGCTGCCCTGGCATTGGGCGCTCTCCGACAGCTTCATCGCGACCTTGCTGCTGATCGTGCTGGTGCCGGGCCTGGTGGCCTTTGTGTTCGGCTACTTCGCCTTCCGCTCGCGCATCAAGGGCGTGTACTTCTCCATCATCACGCAGGCGCTCACCTTCGCAGCGCTGCTGCTGTTCTTCCGCAACGAAACCGGCATGGGCGGCAACAACGGCTTCACCGATTTCAAGCGCATACTCGGCATGCCGCTGGCCACACAAGAGATGCGCATGACGCTGTTCGTCATCACAGGCCTCACTCTGCTCGGCTTCTACCTGTTTGCGCGCTGGCTGGTGGCCAGCAAATTTGGCCGCGTGCTCCAAGCGGTGCGCGATGCCGAGAGCCGCGTCATGTTCTGCGGCTACAACCCGCTGCCCTACAAGCTCACCATCTGGACCATCTCCGCCGTGATGTGTGGCATCGCCGGCGCTTTGTATGTGCCGCAGGTCGGCATCATCAACCCGGGAGAAATGAGCACCGCCGCCAGCATTGAAATTGCCGTCTGGGCTGCGGTCGGTGGCCGCGCCACGCTGGTCGGACCCATCATCGGCGCCTTCATCGTCAACGGCGCCAAGAGCTGGCTCACGGTGAGCTTCCCCGAATACTGGCTGTACTTTCTGGGTGTGCTGTTCATCGCGGTCACGCTGTGGATGCCGCAGGGTGTGGTGGGGCTGGTGAAGAAGTTGCGGGGTTCATCAACATGACGCCGGACTTGATGGAGCAAGGCGCACAGCGCTTTGAAAAACTGCAGGCCCCGACGTTTGCAGGTCAAACCGAATCGGGCGGGCGCAGCGCGGGATACAACCGCATCGCACGCGCGGGCGAGGTGGACACCACGCACGGTCGCATCCTGTACCTGGAAGACGTGCACGTGAGTTTCGATGGCTTCAAGGCCATCAACGGCCTGAACCTGGACATCGCACCCGGGGAGCTGCGCTGCATCATCGGGCCCAACGGCGCGGGCAAGACGACGATGATGGACATCATCACCGGCAAGACCCGACCCGACAAAGGCACGGTGTTCTTCGGCAGCACGATCGACCTGCTGCGCTACCGCGAGCCCGAGATCGCTGCACTGGGCATTGGTCGCAAGTTCCAGAAGCCCACGGTGTTCGAGCAGTTGAGCGTTTTCGAGAACCTGGAGCTGGCGCTGGCCACGGACAAGCGCGTGCGCCACAGCATGGTGTTCACGCTCACGGGCGAAGAAAAGGACCGGTTGAGCGAGGTGTTGACCACCATCCACCTGTCTGACAGCGCGGGCCGCCAGGCCGGGCTGCTCAGCCACGGCCAGAAGCAATGGCTGGAAATCGGCATGTTGCTGATGCAAGACCCGAAACTGCTGTTGCTGGACGAGCCGGTGGCGGGCATGACGGACGAGGAAACCGAACGCACCGCACAGCTGTTCCTCTCACTCAAAGGCAAGCACTCGCTGATGGTGGTGGAGCACGACATGAGTTTCATCCGTGCGATTTCGGAGAAGGTCACTGTGCTGTGCGACGGCTCGGTGCTGGCCGAAGGCACGCTGGACGAAGTGCAGGCCGATGAGCGGGTCATCGAGGTGTATCTCGGACGCTGAAGCAACACGGAAAAGACCATGAGCCTGCTCGAAGTCAAGGACGTCAACCAGTTTTACGGCGGCAGCCACATTCTGCGGAACGTCAATCTCACCGCCGAGCTGGGCAAGGTGACGGTGGTGCTAGGCCGCAACGGCGTAGGCAAGACCACGCTGCTCAAGTCGCTGATGGGTCTGGTGCCGATCAAGAGCGGCAGCATCACCCTGGATGGCCAGGCCATCGACAGGGCCACTCCCTACGAGCGCGCCCGCCTGGGCATGGGCTTCGTGCCGCAGGGACGCGAGATCTTTGGCCGACTCACGGTGCAGGAAAACCTGCTCATGGGCCTGGCCACCAAGAAGGGGAGCACGCCCGTTCCGTCCGAGCTGTTCGAGCTGTTCCCGGTGCTCAAGCAGATGCTGGGCCGAAGAGGGGGTGACCTCTCCGGCGGCCAGCAGCAACAACTGGCGATTGCGCGTGCGCTGGCCGCCGGTCCGAAGCTGCTGATCCTGGACGAACCCACCGAAGGCATCCAGCCCAACATCATCAAGGACATCGGCAAGGTGATCCGCATGCTGGCCGACCGCGGCAACATGGGCATCGTGCTGGTGGAGCAGTATTACGACTTCGCCGAAGAACTCGCCGACCAGTACGTGGTGATGGAGCGCGGCGAAGTGATCGCCAGCGGACCGGGCAGCGAGATGCAGGCCAAAGGTATCCGCCAGTTGGTGGCCATCTAGCCGGCCTTGTCCTGCAGCGCCTTGAGGTCCACGATGTGGACCGCCCCCCGGCCGAGGCGGATGTGGCCCTCCCGCTCCAGCTGCTTCATTGCCGTGGACGCCTTGGGCCGGCTCACGCCTGCCCGGTGGGCGATCTGGTCGTGGGTCACGGCAAGCGTCCATGTGCCATCGACCGGCTCGCGGTCGCTGGCGATGCGCACCAGGGCCGCGGCCACCCTCACCGGCACGCTGCGCTCCAGCCAGGAGCGTTCACGATCCTGGACCTCGCGCAGCCGCCGGCTCAGAAACCGGATCAGCAGCACAGCCAGATCGGGTTGCGACAGGATCAGCGATTCGATGTCGTCCGAGCCGATCCACCGCAGCACCGTGGGTGCGGTGGCCACCATGTCCACCGTGCTCGGCTGTTCGCTGAACAGGTAGGACAGCATCACCGTTTCGCCCGGACCGAACTGGATCGGCACCGTCTGCAGACCCCGTCCCTGGGCGCCGTGCATCACGGCGTCGATGGTGCCCTGCACGATCACGGGTAGGCGTGTGACCCTTTGTCCCGCCGCGATGACGATCTGACCCGGGGCACAGTGCCACAGGTGGCCTTCGTTGAGGGACAACCGCTCCTTCACCGCAAGGGTGAGGGCGCGGTTAATGGCCTGACTGGTCGTTTCCGTGCTCGGGTTTTCGTCGATGGCAGGCGGGTTCATGGGCAGGTGGTACGGGTATCCACGGGGTTGCTGTGTTCCCACGGGAACTGAAAGACGGGATGCCCGCCGCCAACATGGAGCGGCGTTCAATCCCACCCGCTTTTGGAGACGATTATGAATCTGCCACGCCCGGCATCACCCGCTGCAGGGGGAGTGCAACGCCATCCCCGCTTTCGCTATGCCGAGGTGGACGCACACCACAACGTCATGCTGATCAACCCCGAGTCATTGACCAGCGCGCTGATCGCGCTGGGCTGAGCCCGCAACCAGGAGAAACTCATGATCAACCGAAGACACTTCACCCTCGCCGCCGGCGCCTCGGCGTTCGGCACGTCGGCTCTCGCGCAGACGGACGTCCTGCGCATCGTTGTCGGCTTTCCCGCCGGTGGCGTCGTGGACGTGGTGGCGCGCGAACTCGGCGAAGCCCTCAAGGTCACGACCGGACGCAACGTCATCGTCGAGAACCGGCCCGGCGCCGGTGGGCGCCTGGCGGTGATGGCCGTCAAGGCCGCACCGCCCGATGGCAACACGCTGCTGCTGACACCGTCGTCGATCATGACGCTGTACCCCAGCGCACTGAACAAGCTGCCGTACGACACGCTGGCCGACTTCGCCCCGGTCAGCACGGTGTGCCTCTCGACCAACGCGCTGGCCATCGGCATGCACGTGCCAGCCCGCACCATGGGCGAGTTCATCGCCTGGTGCAAGGCCAACCCCAAAGACGCCTCCTATGCGTCTCCTGGCGCCGGTTCGGCGCCGCATTTCCTGGGGGCCCAGATCGCCAAGGCGGCCGGCATCGAGATGCTGCATGTGCCCTACAAGGGCGCACCGGACATCCTCACGGACCTGTATGGCGGGCGCATCGCGGCGTTCGTGACCGCGCTGTCGAACGCGGTGCAGCCCAGCCGCGACGGCAAGATGCGCATCCTCGTGACCACGGCCGAGCGGCGATCTGCCGCACTGCCCGACGTGCCCACGGTGCGCGAGGCCGGCTTTCCGGACCTCGCGGTCACCGAATGGTTCGGTCTGATGGCTCCAGCGGCCACGCCCGCGCCGCGGGTGGCGGCGGTGCACGCGGCCGTCGAAAAGGCCGTCGCCGCCGAATCGGTCAAGAAAGCGTTCGGGCAGCTGGTGCTGGATCCCGACGCCACCGGTCCTGCGGCGTTCTCGGGCCGCATCCGGGCCGACCTGGCCCGCTGGGCCGACATCGCCCGTTCGCTGAACTACCAGCGTGTCGATGCCACCTGAATCCGGGACGGCGCGCCCCGGGCACGACATCGTGCTGGTGCACGGGGGCTGGCACGGTGGCTGGGCGTGGGAACGGCTCGTGCCCCACCTGACGGCGGCGGGTCACCGTGTGCACACGCCCACCCTCGCCGGGCTGGGGGACCGGGCGGCCGAACTCGATGAGCGGCTCGGCTGGCAGACCCATGTGGACGAGATCGAGCGGTACCTGCAGGAGCGCTGCCGGGGGGCTGTGACGCTGGTGGGGCACAGCTACGGCGGCAGTGTCATCACGGGCGTGGCCGACCGGCTGCCGACGCGCCTGGCCAGGCTGATCTATCTGGATGCGGTGATCCCGATCGACGGGGTTCCGGGGATGGAGAGCTTCCCGCCCGAGCGGCAGGCCGCCATGCGGGCGGGTGCACTGGCGCTCGGCGGACTGGGTGTGCCGCCGCCCGATCCGTCGATCTGGGGCTTCGAGCCCGGCTCGCCGGAACACCGTCAACTGCAGGAACGCCTGACGCCGCACCCGCTGAAGGTGATGACGGAAGCGCCGAGGATCAGTGGCCGCTGGCTGTCGGTTCCGCACAAGCACTATTTGCTGGCGGCCGGTCCACCCGCCTCGCGTTTCGCGGATCTGCACGCGCAAAGGGCTGAGGACCCGGCATGGACCACCGGCCTCGTGACGGGTGGCCACGAGATGATGTGGACGCACCCCCGGGAGCTGGCAGCCGTTTTGCTGGCGCTGATCTCGCCCCCGGACTGACCTCCCGCACCGCCCGAAGGCTCTGCGGGTAAGCACGGGGCTGCTGTGTTCCCGTGGGAACTGATCGGAGGACCGCGTGCCCCCACGATGGCGTGGCGTTCACCGCAACAACAAATGGAGACGATGATGAATCTGCCGCGCCGAACCTTGCTGCTTTTCCTGGTCCTGACCTCCGGGGTCATGGTCCTGCCGACGCTGGCCATGGCCAGCGGAAAACCGCTGAAGATCCTGGTCGGCTACCCGGCGGGCGGCGCCGTGGATGTGGTGGCGCGCCAGGTGGGCGAGGAGCTGCGCAGCGCCGGTTACTCCGTGGTGGTCGAGAACAAGGCCGGTGCGGGCGGGCAACTGGCGGTGGCCGCCCTGCTGCAAGCGCCCGCCGACGGCGCCACTGTGCTGGTGATGCCCAGTGGCAACGTCTCGATCTACGCGCACGTGTACCCCAACCTCAAGTACAGCCTGGCCGATCTGGCGCCTCTGGCGACGCTGTGTTCCTTCCACTTCGGCCTCGCGCTGGGGCCGGGCACACCGGCCAAGACCTGGCCCGAGTTTGTGAACTGGGCCAAGGCCAACCCGGGCAAGGCCAGCTATGGCACGCCCGGGGCGGGCACCGGCATGCACTTCATGGGGGTGATGCTGGGCCGCCAGGCCAACATCGATTTTCTGCACGTCCCCTACAAGGGCGGTGCGGCGGCCATGACCGACGTGCTTGGCGGCAATCTGCCCGCGCTGGCGACCACCCTGCCCAACCTGGTGAAGCAGCACGAGAGCGGCAAGCTGCGCATCGTCGGCTTCACCGGGGAGCAGCGCATGCCCAAGCTCCCGGATGTGCCGACGTTCAAGGAGCAGGGCCACCCGGAGGTGGTGCTGTCCGAGGTGTTCGCCGTGTTCGCCAGCGCGGCCACACCCGCAGCGGTTCAGGCCGAGCTGGAGGCGGCGCTCATGAAGTCCGCACGCCAGCCCCGCATGGTGGCGGCGCTGGACCAGCTGGAGTTCGACTCCCTGGTGCTGGACGCCAAGACCACCCGCAGCCAGCTGGAGGCCGACACCCGCCGCTGGGGGCCGGTGGTGAAGGCGTCCGGCTACACGGCCAAGGAATGAGCGCTGCACGGAGGGTCGCCCAGTGAGCGCAGTTGCACCTTCCGTGAGGCGTCCGAACATCCTGCTGGTCATGAGCGACCAGCACCGCGGTGACGCCTACGGCTTCGAGGGGCGCAAGGTGCACACGCCCCACCTCGACCTCATGGCGCAGCAGGGCACGCGCTTCTCGGCCTGCATCACCCCGAATGTGGTGTGCATGCCGGCGCGCTGCTCGGTGCTCACCGG
>JBIIQD010000525.1:0-2810 GCA_044342265.1 Hydrogenophaga sp.
TTCGCCAGCCGTGCGCATTTCGGTTGCCGCATTGTTGAAGCGAAGGACCAGACGCTCTTCCTCACGCTGGGCGACCGCTTCCAGCGCATGCAGGACGCGCAGACCCTGGACAACCACCACGGCAAGGTGGTGCGGCTGCGCAAGGACGGCAGCGCGCCGCCCGACAACCCGTTTGCGACCCGGCCGGGCGCCTTGCCGGACATCTGGAGCTATGGCCACCGCAATCTGCAAGGTGCGGCCATTGGGCCAGACGGGCGCTTGTGGACCAGCGAACATGGCCCTCAGGGCGGCGACGAGATCAACCGCCCCGACGCCGGCAAGAACCACGGCTGGCCCGTCATCACCTATGGTGAGAAGTACGGCGGCGGCGCTATCGGCGAAGGTCTCCAAACTCAGGCCGGCATGGAGCAGCCGCTGCACCACTGGACGCCGTCGATTGCACCTTCGGGCATGGCCTTTGTCACCAGCGACCGCTACGGCAAGGACTGGGTGGGCAGCATGCTGGTGGGCTCGCTCAAGTTCCGTTACCTGGTGCGACTGACGTTCAAAGGGACCAAGCTGGTGAGCGAAGAAAAGCTGCTCACCGAGCTCAGGGAGCGGGTGCGCGACGTGCGGCAGGGCCCCGATGGCTTGATCTACCTCTTGACGGATGAGCGCAACGGACGGTTGTTGCGTTTGCGGGCTCCGTAGATTCCCCTGTAAGAGTCTCCGCCAGTCTGCGACATACTGAGCGAGTCACACTACACAGTCCATGTCCAATTCTGCCCGCACCCTGCTGCTGTTCAATTTCGACTGGGACATCATTGGTTACGATCGGGCTGGATCACAGCGTGGCTTGGCGTTCGACGAAGACGGTTTTGACCTGTTCTCTTTTCCCAGCAACGCTAACCTGGCTTGGTTTGACATGGCGCGATTCGTCGACCGCCTCGCAAGTCAGGCCGAGCGCCGTGGCTGGCAGGCCGTGACTTCCAGCCATGAACAATTCGGCGCCCTGGCCGCGGCGTTGCTGGCCGAGCGCATGGGCTGGCCAGGCACGCCAGTGAACGCGATCCTCGCTTGCCAGCACAAGCTGTATGCGCGCCAGGTGCTGGAACGCGTCGCGCCCGAGGCCAATGTGGGCTTTGAGCTGCTTGAGGCGGAATACGGCGCACCCATTCCCAGTGGCATCGAATACCCCCGTTTCGTCAAGCCAGTGAAGGCTGCGTTTTCGGTGCTCGCGCGTGCAGTGCACAACCATGCCGAATTGCACCGTCACACCCGCTTTGGGGCCTGGGAGCTGTGGGTGATTCGCCGCCTGGTCGAACCCTTCGAGCGCATGGCTCAGCAGCGCCTGGGGCCCAACCTGCCCAGCGCACACCGCCTGTTGCTCGAAGACCCTGTGTCAGGCGGGCAGTTCAATCTCGACGGGTTTGTCTTCGATGGCGCCGTGAGCGCCATCGGCGTGGTCGATGCGGTCATGTACCCGGGTACGCAAGCCTTCATGCGCTTTGAAACGCCCAGCAGACTGGCGACCGATGTGCAGGCCCGCGCGCTCGATGTGGCGCGGCGCTTCTTGCAAGCGGTGGGCTTCACGCACGGTTTGTTCAACATGGAGTTTTTTTGCGATGCGTCCACCGACCGCATCAGTGTGATCGAGTTCAACCCGCGCATGGCTTCCCAGTTTTCTGACCTGCACTTGCGGGTGCTCGGTATCGATCTGCATGCCCTGGCGCTCGCGCTCGCACATGGTCAGGACCCGGCCAGCGTGCCGCGAGCCGCGCCAACTGCCGGGGCGGCGGCCAGCTTCGTGTACAGGGTGTTCAACGCGGGCGATCCCGCTCCCATGCCCGGTGACCGCCGCGAGAAAACGTTCGCACAGCGTTTCCCCGACGCGATACTGCTGTGCTTTCCGAAACCACGCGGTTCCATGGACCGCGACTTCAAGTGGCTGGGCAGCTACCGCTACGGCATCGTGCACCTGGGCGGTGCCGACGCCGCCGACCTGCGAGCGCGCTGTGAAGACGCCAGTGCGCTGCTGGGCTGGCCTGCTCCTTACCTGGAAGCGGGTACGCTGATGCACCCGCAGACCGGCGCCGCGCCGTTGCATGTCGGCGCGATGGCCCTCACTTCTGCGGCCAG
Source organism: Hydrogenophaga sp. (assembly GCA_044342265.1). Classification (GTDB taxonomy): domain Bacteria; phylum Pseudomonadota; class Gammaproteobacteria; order Burkholderiales; family Burkholderiaceae_C; genus Hydrogenophaga. The sequence goes on from JBIIQD010000525.1 coordinate 2,119, forward strand.
CGTTCCGCAACTGCGTAGCTGATCCTGTGTCCCTGTCGCGCCGCTTCGTGTTGTTGGCTGGCGCGAGCAGCGTGGCGGGCGTTGCGGGCTGCAGCCTGTCGCCCGACGAAGACCACAGCTTCCCCGAAGCACCACGCGCTGATCCCTTGCGCCGTCCGGTGCGCGTTGCCTGGGTGCTCAGCTCGGGCGGTCCTCGCGGCTTTGTACATGTCGGGGTGCTCAAGGCGCTCGAAGAACTGGGCCTGGCGCCCGACCTCATCGTCGGCGCCTCAGTCGGCGCGCTGGTCGGCAGCCTGCGCGCCTCGGGCGTACCGGCCACCGAGATCGAGCAGCTTGCACTCGACCTGCAACCCTGGTCCTTGGGTCGGCTCGCCATTGGCGGACCAGAACGCCTGAGCGGCAGTTCCATCGCCGAGCTGGTGCGCCTTCGCGCCAGGGTACCGCTGCTGGAACAAATGCCGGTCGCCATGGCCTGCGTGGCGCTTCGCCGCAGCGACGGCGTGGCGATGGCCTTCACCGCGGGTGACGTGGGGCTGGCGGTACAGGCCTCGGCCGCCATCGAAGGTCAGTTTGCGCCGGTGCGTATTCGCGGCCAGCGCTACCTTGATCCCGACTGGGCCGCGCCTCTTCCGGTGCGCGTGGCGCGATCCCTGGGCGCCCAGCGCGTGCTGGCGATTGACGCCAGCGTTCAC
>JBIIQD010000526.1:0-2809 GCA_044342265.1 Hydrogenophaga sp.
GCCTGCGGGGTCACACCCCAGGCCGCCATCGCGGCCACCAAACCTGCGTTTTGTATCACCCACGCCCCTGGTTGCATGTTGGTCACCGACCGCTACAACGACCAGCTGGGCCTGGGCTGATTGGTCTGTCTTATCAACCCACCCCACGAGGAAACACCATGAACATCAGCAAACGACAACTCCTGACCCTGGCCAGCGCTGCCGCACTCACCATGTCGGGCACAGCGGCTCACGCCCAATCGCCCATCAAGTGGGATCTGCCCACGGCCTACCCGGTCAGCAGCTTCCAGACCGAGAACCTGCAGATTTTTGCCAACGAAGTGGACAAGGCCACCGCCGGCAAACTCAAGATCACCCTGCACCCCGGCGCCTCGCTGTACAAGGCCAACGAGATCAAGCGCGCGGTGCAGACCGGTCAGGTACAAGCTGGCGAGTTCATTCTGTCCGGTGCCAGCAACGAGAACCCGCTGTTCGGCACCGACTCGCTGCCCTTCTTGGCCGACAGCTACGCAGAGGCCCGCAAGCTCGCGCAGATCGAGCGCCCCCACTTGGAAAAGCTTCTGGGCAGCCAGGGCATGAAGCTGCTCTACACCGTGCCATGGCCGGGTCAGAGCCTGTACAGCGTCAAGCCGGTGGAGTCGGTGGCCGACCTCAAAGGCACAAAGATGCGCGCATACAACCCGGCCACTTCGCGCATCGCTCAGCTGGCAGGCGCCCAGCCGACGACCATCCAGCTCGCCGAACTGGGCCAGGCACTCGCCACCGGCACGGTGGAGAACTTCCTCACCAGCAGCGCCAGCGGCGTTGAAAGCAAGCTTTACGAAAGCGTGAAGAACTTCTACCGGGTCAATGCCTGGCTGCCCAAGAACGCGGTGGTGGTGTCTCAGAAGGCGTTTGACGCGCTGGACAAAGGTACTCAGGACGCGGTCACCAAGGTGGCTGTCGCCGCCCAGGAGCGCGGCTGGAAGCTCAGCGAGGCGAAGGACACTGAGTACCAGAAGGAGCTGGCTGCAAGGGGCATGAAGGTCGTCGACCCGAGCCCGACCCTGAAGAAGGACTTCAAGGCCATCGGCGACAAGCTCACCGCCGACTGGCTGGCCGCAGCGGGTGCCGACGGCAAGGCCATCATCGACGCTTTCCAGAAGCCTTGATGCTATGCGAAGGCTCCTGGACTCCATCTACGCCGGCATGACCTGGCTGGCCATGCTCGGCATGGCAGCGACCTTCGCGGTCATCGCACTGGGCGTGCTGGCCCGACAGTTTCACTGGGACATCCAGGGTCTGGACGGCTATGCGGGCTATGCCATTGGCGCAGCCCTGTTCTTTGCGTTGCCAACGACCTTCCAGCGCAACGAACACATTCGCGTGACGCTGCTCATGGAGAAGGTTTCGCAGCGGTGGCGCGCCGCGCTTCAGGTCTGGAGCCTGGTCGCCGCCTTGGCGTTGAGCAGCTTCCTGGCTTGGTTCTGCGCACGCATGGTGTGGGTGTCCTACAGCACCCACGACATTGCCGCCACGATGGACGCGACGCCCATGTGGTTGCCGCAGCTGGCGATGGCCGTGGGCACGGCAGGCTTGGCGCTGGCATGCCTGGACGCGACCTTGAGCCACTTCTTGGGCAAGCCCTTCTTCAAGACCACACCCCCAGGCGAAGCCGCGCGGGTGGAGTGACGGAATCATTCATGGACGCTCTCATCGCACTGTTTCTCATTGTCTTCTTGCTGGTGGTCCTCAGCTCCGGCCTGTGGATCGGTCTGTCGTTGCTCGGCGTTGCCGTGTTGGCGATGCAGATGTTCACTGAGCGCCCGGTCGGGGACGCCATGGTCCTGACCATCTGGGGCAGCACCACCAGCTGGACGCTCACGGCCTTGCCGCTGTTTCTCTGGATGGGGGAAATCCTGTTCAGGACCAAGCTGGCCGACGGGATGTTCCGCGGTCTGGCCCCATGGCTCAACCGACTGCCCGGGCGCCTGCTGCACTTGAACGTGATCGGCTGCACGATCTTTGCTGCGGTCTCCGGGTCGTCGGCCGCCACCTGCGCCACCATCGGCAAGATCACCTTGCCAGAGTTGGCCAAACGGGGTTACCCGGTACCCATTGCGGTGGGCACGCTCGCGGGTGCATCCACGCTGGGGCTGCTGATTCCGCCTTCGATCATCATGATCGTCTATGGTGTCGCGGCCAACGTTTCGATCGCCAAGCTTTTCATGGCCGGGGTGATTCCGGGCATCTTGCTCGCCCTGCTGTTCATGGGCTACATCGTGGTGTGGTCACTGCGAAACCCGAACCAGATCCCCGCTGCCGACACCGCGCTGTCGCTGAAGCAGAAGCTCTACGAGGGGCGCCATTTGCTGCCCGTCGTGGCGCTGATCGCACTGGTGCTGGGTTCGATCTATTCGGGTGTTGCCACCGCCACCGAAGCGGCTGCGCTTGGCGTGGCGGGTGCGCTGGCACTGTCGGCCCTCGAAGGCTCGTTGTCGCGTCAGACCTTCCTGGGTGGTTTGGCCTCTGGCGTCCGGGTCTACTGCATGATCGGTCTGATCCTGGCGGGCGCCTCGTTCCTCACACTCTCGATGGGGTTCATTGGCCTGCCCAGGCACCTGGCCGAGTTCATCGGAAGTCTGGGGCTGTCCCCCTTCGCCTTGATGGTGATGCTGGTGATGTTCTTCGTCGTGCTGGGCTGTTTCCTCGATGGCATCTCGATGGTGGTGCTGACCATGGCCGTTCTGCTGCCGACCGTACAGGCCGCTGGCTTTGACCTGATCTGGTTCGGCATCTTCATCGTGCTGGTGGTCGAGATGGCGCAGAT
>JBIIQD010000577.1:0-2608 GCA_044342265.1 Hydrogenophaga sp.
GAGCGTGGTGCTCAGGATATGCAAAGCGAGATGGAGCGTTTTCCTCGATTGTTCCGGGGCGCCGAGTCGGTGCCGGGCTTGACCTGGCCGACCATGGTGATTGGAGGAGGTGACGCGGTCAAAGGCGAAAAGCCCGGCAAGCTGTCCATCAACCTCGGTGGTGTCGTGGTGCAGATCTGGAGCCCAGGCCACGGCCACACCCGTGGCGACACCATCGCCTGGGTGGAAGATGAAAAGGTGCTGTTCAGCGGCGACCTGGTGGAATACGAAGCTGGCGTCTACACCGGCGACGCCCAGCTCGAGGAGTGGCCTGCGACGCTGGAAGCCTTACGAGCGCTGAAAGCCGAGTTCATCGTGCCCGGGCGGGGAGAGGCCATGAAGGGCAATGCCGACGTCAACAAGGCGCTGGACTACACGAAGCGCTGGGTCACCACATTGTTCCAGGCAGGCAAGGAAGCGGCGGCCAGCGACATGGACCTCAAGGCGGCGATGGCCCACACCCGCCAGAGCATGGACCCGGTGTTTGGTCATGTGTTCATCTATGAACACTGTTTGCCGTTTGACGTCAGCCGTGCCTATGACGAAGCCAAAGGCATCAAGAACCCGCGCATCTGGACAGCGGAGCGCGACATGGAAATGTGGAAATCTCTGCAGGGATGAGTCCCCCTGCTGAGTGAGACAAAAAAACCCGCCTATGCGGGTTTTTTGGGTGTCCCCAACTTGAAGGCCTCAGGGTGTCGTGGTCGTGACCAAGGTTGAGCTGGGCGGCTGGGCGGCTGAGGTGCTCGTCGTGCTTGTCGATGTCGACGAGGCCGTTTCTTCCTCCTCTTCCTGCAAATCCACCGGGGGTACGACCAGCGCCGCTTTGACCACCAAGGGCTCCTCGATCGACGCTTCGCGCCCGGCACTGTCGGTCACGGTGAGTTTGACGGTGTAGGTACCCGCCTCCTCGTACGTGTGGGTGACGACTTTGCCCTTGGACGTGGTCCCGTCGCCAAAGCTCCAGGACCAACCGACCGCCACATTGTCTTCTGGCACGTTGGACACCACCGATCCGGAGGCGTCAAAGCTCAGCTCGGCTTTGGCCGTGGCCGTACTGGGCGACACTTCGAAGATGGGCACTGGCAGGCAACCCGACAAAGACAGGGCCAGGAAGCTGGCCAACATAAACTTTGAGAACAGAAGGGTTTTAAAGCTGGAAGCCATGTCGGTTGCCCTGGATTGAACAATTGCTATCGTAATCCGATTTGGCGTCATGCGAGTCACGCCAAAGCACATCGATCATGTATCCGTCTGTAGAAGCCTTTGTCTTGACGAACTTCTTTGACGCTTTGTTGCTCGATGAATGAGGCTGTGACCACGTAGCCCGTCGGCTCTTGGTCAGCTCACTTGAGGTCCGTCAAGCGTGCCGCTGGCCGTTGTGGGGGTGCGCCGCCGACTTGGTGCGCGAGTCTCGCTGACTCCATCAGCTCGGACCTGTGAGTGTGCGCAGATCGGATTCATAGTCCCTGAGCACGCGCACCGCGTGTGCCCGTTGTTCTGCGGAAGTGGTGTTGTGAAATGCTGCGAACTGTTCGCAGCCGTTGCGAACCAGCGATTCGCTGTATGAGGCAAATCCGGGGACCGGCGAAACCATGACCCGGTCGTGCCAGGAGCGCAAGGCCGCTGCCGCCGCTGCGGCAGACGTGTTCGAGCCTGCTTGCAGGTCGCGCAGCGTTTTCAATAGGTCAGTCTGGCGACGCAGTCGTTCAGAGTGGATCCTCGCTCCATCGAACGGGGACTGAAGGATGCGTTCGCGCAAGAACTTGAGTTGTGCATCGGTCAGGTTGCCGTACAGGGTTTCGTAGCGATCGGTGGCGCGTTCCAGCAGGTTTTCGATGCGCTTTTCCGCGCTCACGCGAACGTACTTCTCTTCAAACTCCTTGTTGCCTTTGGCATAGCGGCGCTGGGTATGCTTCAACTGCTCCGGGGTGAGAGTCAGTGCCAAACGAGCCATGGGTTCCAGCCCCTGATCGATCATGCGCAGGTAGGCCGTCTGCACCTGCTTAAACTGCAAACAGGTGGTGTCCGGCGTGCTGTCCGCCATCGCAAGCTGCTGCCATTGCTGCAGGCGGTTGATGTAAGACGGCAACTCGCTGCTGCGGTGCCAAGCAAAGAAGCCGTCGATATCGCGTCGTATCTGAACGGTCTGGGCGTCGTTGAGATCGGCGTAACCATCGACCCACCAGTAAGCCAGGCTGGGGGCCTGGTTGTAGGCCAGCCCGATCATGCTGCAGGCGGCCAGCGCGCCCACAAGCAGCACCAGCAACAGGCCCCGCGCGATAATCCGCAGCTTGTTCGAAGGGCCTTGTGTGGCCTCAGGAAAGGTATTCATGTCGTTCCCTGTGGATGTGGTGGTGATGGCGGCCGGCAAAGGCACGCGCATGAAAAGCAGTAAGCCCAAAGTGTTGCACCGTTTGGGCGGGCGTGCATTGGCACAGCACGTGATCGACACCGCTGCACGGATATCGGCGCGTTCTGTGGTGGTGATCACGGGTCATGGTGCCGAACAGGTTGAATCAGGCTTGACGGCTCCGTTGGAGGACTCTGGCGCCGCGCTAAAGTTGCA
>JBIIQD010000040.1:0-10931 GCA_044342265.1 Hydrogenophaga sp.
GCGGGCGTCAAGCACGCGTTCTCAACTCTTGCAGGGTGGTCAACAGCAGCCGCAGACCGAAAGCGCCGACCAACATGGCCGCGCCGCGGTTGAACGCACCGCGCCAACGCTGGTAGCGGGACTGTATGCGCCCCTGCGAAAACGCGAGCGCGAGGAACACATGCCAGACCACTGCGTTGAACCAGACCAGCGCCACCGCGCCCGCCAACATCGCAACACCTGGCGAGGGCGGCAAGGCCGTCGCGAACACACTGCCGAAAAACAGCGCGGTCTTGGGGTTGAACACATTGGTGATGAAGCCCATGCGAAACGCCGCCGCACGGCTGGTCGTCACCGCCTTGACTTCCTGCGAAACAGCGGCCGGCGAGCGCCAGAGCTTCCAGGCCAGATGGCAGAGGTACAGCGCTCCAGCAACCTGAAAGGCCTGACGCAGCGCCGGATGGGCTGAAAAAATCGCTCCCATGCCCAGCACGGCGAGCGTCGCCCACAGCAAAGTGACGGTCGTGATGCCGGCGACCGCCGCGAGAGAAACGCGTCGAGAGCTGCCCGCGGCGAGCTGCGCGATCAACACGAAATTGACGCCGGGGGTGATGAGCATGACCCAATGCAGCAGGGCGATGGTGAGGAAGGTGGAGAGCATGTTCACTGCGGCCTGGGCACGCACTTGACTTCGCGCGGGATGTTCTTCGCCTTGTTGCCGCCAGTCACCTGCTTCACCTCGCCCGCCGGGCAACGGCCGTCGTCGACCAGCACCACCTCGCCCGGCGACAGCACGCCGTCCTTGGGCATCTGCCTGGGCAGTTCAGCGGATGCGCCCGTCGCGACCAGCGACATGAGTGCGGCCAACGAGACAAGGCCGATGACTTTCATGGAAGCTTCCTTTCAGGACATTCAGACAACGTGGGCCTGTGCCAAACAGGGCGGACCGCAACGGCGCCCCGCACACGACCGCCATTGCATCACAACATGGCGTCCGCACCATGTGTCTGCCGCATCGACGGCGCGCGTTGCAGATCGGGTATCTGGACGAAAGGAGGCCATGGGAACACCCAGCTTGAACGCCCGCCCTCACAAAGGAAGAAAACCACCGGTGAAAAACAGCAGGGGAATGGACGCCAGCAGCCAGACTCCCAACGGCGCATGGCGGAGGACCGCAGTGGCCTTCCCCGGCATGTAGCTGCCCGCCCAGACCGTCGTCCCAGGCCAGCCCCAGCGCGGAATCCAGGGGAACGGGGTGAGCCGCCGTCGGTGCGAGCAGTGCCGGGTCGGCCTGTGTTCAGGGAGACGTGACTGGCTGCACAGACACCGGGCCGGATCGCGAGCTGGGGCGGCGGCTCATCGCTGTGCCGCGACAGATCGGTCGCGCACGCGGCGAGACAGGTTGCACCCACGCCGGAACGCAGGCAGTCACGGCGGGACAGGGGCATGTGCCTGCCGTTCAACGATCACCCTGCCTTCATGTAACCCACCCACCCCCGAGCCCGCAACTCACACGCCGGACAACGCCCACACCCATAGCCCCAGTCCTGCCGGTGCTCTCGATCACCGAGGTAGCAGGTGTGGGTGTGTTCCACGATCAGGTCGACGAAGGCTTTGCCACCGTTGGCCACACCGGTCGATTCCCCGAGGGCTTCCGCCATGCGCCAGGTCTGCGCCTTGTCGATCCACATCAGCGGGGTGTCGATCAGGAAGCGGTGGTCCATGCCCAGGCTGAGCGCCACCTGCAAGGCCTTCATGGTGTCGTCGCGGCAGTCGGGATAGCCGCTGAAGTCGGTTTCGCAGACGCCGGTGACGATGACCTGGATGTCGCGCCGGTAGGCGAGCGCGGCGGCGAGGGTGAGGAAGAGCAGGTTGCGGCCGGGCACGAAGGTGTTGGGCAGGCCGCTGGCCTCCATCTTGAAGGCCACGTCGCGGGTCAGAGAGGTGTCGCTGACCTTGCCGAGCACAGCGAGGTCGAGCAGGTGGTCTTCGCCCAGGCGTTCACCCCAGGCGGGAAACTGCTCGCGCAACTGCTGCAGCACCACCAGGCGCGCCTGCAACTCGACGCTGTGGCGCTGGCCATAGTCAAAGCCAATGGTTTCGACCCGAGCGTAGCGCGAGAGCGCGTGGGCCAGGCAGGTGGTGGAGTCCTGTCCGCCAGAGAACAGGACCAGGGCGCTGGTGTGGTGTGCGGTTGAGGTGTGGGCATTCATGCGCCCATGGTAGCGGCCCGTACCGCGGCCGCACCTGATGGGGCAACGCGGGCTAGCCGCGTTCAGGCTCGGGCTTCGGGGGTGCGAGGCCGTGGTCGCGGCTGGTGGCGAGCATGCGCAGCAGGGAACGGTTGGCGTGTTCGAGTGTGATTTCGTGCTGCTCGCAAATCTCAGCCAGGCGGTGGAGGCTGTCGGCTTCGCCCTGCGCGCGCGCGATGTCGAGCAGCGGGTGATAAGGCCCCTGACGGCTGAGCAGCGCTTCGGCCACCCGGCTGTTGAGTGGCAGACGCTCGATCAGCGGTGCCATCGGCTCGTGCATCAGGCGGTCCAGCTGCGCGAAGATGGCGGTGGTGTAGACCTCGGCGCGCAATTCCTCTTCGGAGCCGGCATCGAGCAGGTGCTGCGCCAGCCGGGCACGCATCACCTGGCCATAGCGCACGGGGTGCATCGCCCGATCGGTGTCGGCGCTGGCGAGCTGCTCGACCAGCCACTGGTCAAGTGCCGAGAAGCCGACCATCATGATGGCGTGGCGCAGCGAGTCGATCTCGTGCCGGCCGCCAAAGGCCACAGAGTTGACACGCGAGAGCAAGCGGTACATCAGCACCGGGTCCTGTCTCACGCAGCGCTCGATGCGTTCGATCGACGCGTCTTTCTCCAGGGCCTGGCGAATGAGCGTGATCACGATGTCGTCGCAGGCAGGCGGCGTGTGACGACCGGCGTAAAGCACGTCGTCGTCGGGCCAGCCCAGGATGCCCCAGGCACCGGCCTCGTCAAGGCAATGGTCGGCCAGCCCCCGGTTGCAGACGTTGCGGTAGATCTGGCCGGGCACGATGGGGCTGGGCCGCAGCGGGACCGGTTGCGCTTCGCTCGGGCGGGACCGCAGGGCTTCAAGCGCGTCTTCGGCGCTCAGGTGCAGCAGACTGCGGGCGTCCAGAGGAGCGACGAAATGGCGCCGCACCTCGGCAAAATCCGCGCGGCGCAGCAGCTGGTGTCCTTGGCGTGCGGCCACCGAGAGCATGGCCATGCTCTGGACGTGTTCGAACAACACGGCCGGCACTTCCAGCCAGGTGTTGGGGACGGGCGCACAGCGCAAGGCCTGCTGCAACAACTCGGGCGATTCCAAGGCCAAGACCAGCACCGGAGCGTTCACCGGCCAGTCGTCGCCCAGCACCTGCATCAGGTGCGCCGCGTCAACCGATCCGGGATCGGTGGGCAAGACCGACAGACGCACCGCCGCGAGCAGGCGCTGGCGGTTCCAGACCGGCTGGTAGGCCATGGCAACGCTGTCAAGGACGGTGTGGCTCATCGATTTGGGCGGGTGAAAGCGTCAGCTCACGTATTGGAACAACGACAGTCGCTGCACCTGCGCGTAGGACTTGAGGGCGGCATCAAGGCCGATCTGCTGCGACTGGAATTCGGAGATCCCTTTGACCAGGTCAAGGTCTTCAAGCGCCGATTTCTCGGCGGCGTGATCCACCTCGCGGTTGCTCAGCAGGTTCTCGATCGTGTCGGCGCGGTTGAGCCAGTCACCCGCCTGTGCGCGCGCCAGCAGCACCCGGTCATGTCCCGCATCCAGTTCGGTCATGGCGCGGCCCAGGTTCTGGGTGCGGCGGGCGGCATCGCCCGATGCGCTGGTCGGCGTGCGAAGGGCATCGATCGCGTCCTGCATGACCTTGAACAGATCGGTGGGGGTGTCGGCAGGAGCAATGTCCAGGCTGTCACCTGCCCTGGGGACGCCCGACAGCTGGAACGACAGGCCATCGAACTCGACCTGCATGCCTGTGCTGTAAGGAACCGCGGTGTGGCCGGCCACGGGGCTGGCGGTGGTGAGGTCTGTGACGCTGTACTGCATCACACCCGCGACCTCGGTAAAGTCGAGGCGGTAGTCGTGGCCGGTGAGCGCGGACAGGTTGGTCACCTGGCCGATGTCGCTGCGCAGGTTGCCGGTGTTGGCACTGCCCTGGTCCAGACGGAAGGTGCCATTGCCCTGGGGCACGCGCATCAGAACGATGTTGCCGTCCATGGCCTGGGGCAGGCTGACGTCGGTGGCCGCCTGCTGGCCGCGCACACCATCAAAGCGGACCTGCCCACCGCCAGGACCGAACTCTTGCACAAAGGGTGTGCTGGAGCCGCCCAGACCGCCGAACAGGCTGCGGCCCGCGCTGTCTTTGCGGTTCGCCACCGAGAACAGCTGCTCTCGCAGGCCTTCCATCTGGGCCGCCAGCGCCCTGCGCTCGGTGTCGCCGTACGTGGCATTGCCACCGGAGACCATCAAGTCGCGCACCTTCTGGACCAGATCACCGGCCTCACCGAGGGCGCTCTCAGCCTGTTGCACGCTGGTGCGCGACGCGTCGATGGCGCGCTGGTCGGTCTGCACGCGAGCGAGCCGGTTCTGAACCGTCTCGGCCAGCGCCGCAGAAACCGGGTCGTCGCTGGCGCGGATGACGCGTTTGCCGGTAGAGATGCGCTCCTGCTTTTCGACCAGCTCGGCCTGGCGCTTGTTGAGCTGGGCGATGGTGCTGTCGTAGGAATGGGCGGTGGTGACGCGCATGGGTCTTCTCCTGGCGCTCAGCGCACGGTCTGCAACAACGTGTCGAACATGCCCTGAGCGATCTGCATGTACTTGGCGGCTGCCTGGTAGGCCTGCTGGAACTGCAGCAGGCGCGCAGCTTCTTCATCCAGGTTGACGCCCGCGACCGACGCGCGGGCCGACTCGCTGCTGGCGGCGACCGCCGACGAGTAGCTGGCCGAGAAGTTGGCACCCTGGACGCGGGTGCCCATGTCGGTCAGCAAGCTGCTGTAGCCGTTGGACAGAGAAAGGCCATCGAACGTGTCCATGTCACGCAACGCGAGCATGCCAACCGCGTTGCCTGCGTTCTGGCGCTGGTCGGCCGACGGCGATGGCGTGACGGCGAAGCTGTCGCCGGCGGCGGGCACGCCGCGAAGGGTCAGGCTCCAGCCATTGAACACGATGGCATTGCCGGGCGTGTAGTTGTAGCTGGGGGGCAAGCCCGGGTTGTCTGGTGGCGGGTTGCCGGGGCCCAGGCCCGTCGCGGTGAAGCTGCCGTCGGCCAGGAAAGTCAGGGTCACCGGGTCGCTCAGATTGGCCGAGGCCTGCACCGGATACAGGCTCTGAACGCTGACGCCACCGATGTTGCCGCTGGCGGGGCTGACCACCACCGGGCTGGCCGCGGCGAGCCGGTCCGCGGCGCTTAGTGCCATCTGCATGTTACGGGCCACGTTGGCAAACGGTTTGACCAGAAAGCTGTCACCGACCGCGCCCGCACCGCTGTCCAGCTCGAAGCTCAGGCCATCGAATTCGGCAGGCAATGCGGCAAACGACGCGGTTTCGCCGTCCAGCAGGCGCCGGACCTCGACGCCCCCGGCGGTGAAACGCAGTTCGTAGTCGGAGGGTTTGAGCGCGGTGGGGTCGCTGACCTCGGCGTGCAACGCGGCGTTGCCAGTGTTGGTGGGAGCAGCCAGTCCGGGCGCATCGGCAATAGGCACAAAGAAATTGGTGCCGGTGTCGCCGCGAAGGTCCACGCCCAGTTGCTGCTGGGTGTTGAGCATCACGTTGGCGGCCAGCGCCATGCGGCCCATCAGGTTCTGGGTATCGCGCAGGTCCTGGTTGAGAAACTCCAGCACTCCGCCCAGCTTGCCGCCCAACGCCGAATCAGGCAACGCCATCGTCGTGCTGGCCGACTGGAACAGGATGCTCGGGCGCGAAGGGTCGGTGGCATCGGGTTGCATCACCAGCGCCGATGCGTTACTCCCCAGCACCAGCGGCTGGCTGCCAGCGACAAAGACGCTGAGGCTGCCGTCGTCGGCACCGATGGTCGTCACCTGAAGATACTGGCTCAGCTCACCGATCAGGCTGTCGCGCCTGTCCAGCAGATCATTGGGTTCACCAATGTCGCCTTGGCTCTCCATGATGTCCTGGTTGATGCGGCCGATGTCTTGGGCCAGCCGATTGATCACATCGACGGTATCGCCGATTTGCTGGCGCGCGCTGTTGGCCAGGATATCCACCTGACCTGCCGTGTCGCGCAGGCGCGAGGCAAATGCTTCTCCCCGCCCCAATACCACCGAACGCGCCGCCAGGTTGGTCGGCTGCGACGCCACGTCGGACCAGGCGTTGAGCATGTCGTTCATCGCCGAGCCCAGTCCCTGCTCGCCGGTCGGAAACAGGTTCTCCAGCTGCCGCAAGCGGCTCAGCCGTTCGGCATCCGCCGAGGACACCGACGAGGCCAGTTGGGCTTCTCGGGTCAGGTAAGCGTCGTGCGCGCGGGTGACGGAGTCGACCTGCACGCCCATCCCATAGAAGTTCCCGCCCAGGGTCTGGTACCCCGCGCTCATCATTTGCACGTTCTGGCGCGAGTACCCGGCGGTGTTGGCGTTGGCGATGTTGTGGCCAATGACCTGCAGCGCGGACAGGTTGGCGTTGAGCGCCAGGGTGCCAATGTTGAGGGCGGAAGGCATGGTGTGGCGCCGGCGCTCAGTTCAGGGCCGAGAGTTGGGCCCGCTGAAGGCTCAGGGTGGTGTTGATGGCGCGACTGAGCTTGGTGGCGTACTGCGGATCGGTCGCGTAGCCGGCGCGCTGCAGGCTGGCGGCAAAGCCCTGCACCGAGCCGATCTGGTCCATCGCCTTGTCGTAGCGCGGGCTGCGCGTGATCAGCCGCGCGTAGTCTCGAAAGGAGTCGGCATAGGAGTCATAGGCACGGAAGCGGGCCGTGGTCTTGCGCGGCACGCCGTCCACGTACTCGGTCGTCGTGACCTCGGCGACCTTGCCCTTCCAGGACGGGGTGGCCTTGATGCCGAACAGGTTGTGGGACGAGGTGCCGTCCTTCATGCGGATGTTGCTCTTGCCCCATCCGGTTTCGTGACCCGCCTGACCGATCATGTAGCCCGCCGGGATGCCCGACTCACGGGCCACCAGGCTGGCGACCTGGCTGTGCTGGGCCACAAAGGCCGCCTGTCGCTGGCTCGGTGAAACAGCGCGAGCGACCACGCCGGTCTGGGCGGCGCCTGTCTCAGTCGGTGCGGCCGCACCCGGATTGGCGGCGGGCGCGTACTTGAGCAGGGCCTTGAGCGCCGCTCGGTTCAAGGGCTTGAAGGCTTGTCCTTCGGTCGCCTGGGCAGTGGCCGGGTTGACGCTCACCGCAGCACCATCGGTGCTCTTGGGTGCCATCTGGCGACTGAGCTGGCGCTCTATCGAGGCGCTGAGCCCACCGGGCAAACCTGACAATTGCACCGCCATCTGCTGGTCGAGCAGGTCGGTGCCCAGGTCGCTGCCTTGTCCATCGAGCAGACCCGATTTCTGAGTCGCGTCGCGCATGCTCTTGATCAGCTCGCGCATGAACAGCGATTCAAACTGTTTGGCCGCCTCCTTGAGCGCACCCTTGGCGCCGTCGCCTTCTTTGGCGGCGCTGTACTTCAGCGCATTGAGCGCGCTGGGGTCGGCAGCCAGGCCTTGGGCGGTGGGGGACAACGGGCTCACGAGCTTCTCCGATGAGACGTGCCTGTCGTCCAGTGCACACCGCAGCACCGGCCTTGCCGGGCTGCTGGTGTGGTCCCCCAGGGGGGAAGACGCGAAGCGGCGCAGGGGGGTGTCATATCACTTCGAGTTCAGCGTTCATCGCACCGGCGGCCTTGATGGCCTGCAGAATCGCGAGCAGGTCCTGCGGCGTCGCGCCCAGACCATTGAGCATGCGCACCAGGTCGGCCAGCTGAGGCGCGGCGTCCATCTTGATCAGGGCGCCGCTGTCCTGGGTGATCTTGATGTCGGTTTTCTCGGCCACCACGGTCTGCCCCTGCGACAACGGGTTGGGCTGGCTGACCACCGGCGTCGCACTGATACTGACCGAGAGGTTGCCGTGCGCGACCGCACAAGGGCCCAGCGTGACGGCCTGATTCATGACGATGGAGCCGGTGCGGGTGTTGATCACCACACGGGCCACCGGGATGGTGGCTTCCAGCGGTATCTCTTCAATCTCGGCCAGAAAGTTCACACGGTCGTCCGGGTTGCCCGGTGCGCGCAAACGCACCAGCCGTCCATCGACCGCGCTGGCCACACCTGTGCCCATGCGATCGTTGATGGCCTGTGCAACGCGGCGTGCGGTCTGAAAGTCGGCCGCGTTCAGGCCCAGCTCAATCGTGTCCCCCAGCGCAAAGGCGGTCGGCACGCTGCGCTCGACCTGAGCGCCAGCCGGAATGCGGCCCGCACTCAGGTGGTTGATCTGCACCTTGCTGCCGCCACCCGATGCGCCTGCTCCGCCGACCAGCAGGTTGCCCTGCGCCAGCGCATAGATTTCGCCGTCGACGCCTTTGAGCGGGGTGGTGATGAGCGTGCCGCCGCGCAGCGACTTCGAGTTGCCCATTGACGACACGGTGACATCAATCATCTGACCGGGTCGGGCAAACGGCGGCAACTGCGCCGTGACCAGCACCGCCGCCACGTTCTTCATTTGCATCTTGCCGTCGGCCGGCAAGGTCAGGCCCAGCTGCTGCAGGTAGTTGGTCATGCCCTGCGAGGTGTAGGGCATCTGGGTGGTCTGGTCACCGGTGCCGTCCAGACCCACCACCAGGCCAAAGCCGGTCAGCTGGTTGGTGCGCACGCCCTGCACCGCCGCGATCTCCTTGATGCGCATGGCGTGGGCATCCAATGGCCAGCCCAGCCAGACCACCAGTCCCACCGCTAAGGCGCTCCAGGTGACCAGGCGGCGCAGCCAGGCGCCGCGCGTCGCGCGGCGCGCGAACAGGGTGCGTCGGAAGCTGTTGTCGAACACGATGGGGGTGGGCGAAGAGTTCATGAGAACGATGCTAGGCAGGCTCAGAACGGGAAAAGGTTCAAAAAGACCCGGCTCAACCAGCCAATTGAAAGCGCTTCATCCACGGCGCCTCGTCCTCGCGACTCGATGCGGGCGTTGGCGACCTGGGTCGAGGCGATGGTGTTGCCAGGCCGGATGTGGCGCGGATCGATGGTTCCCGAGAACTTGAGCACATCCACGTTGCTGTTGATGCCGATCTGCTTTTCGCCGACCACCAGCAAGTGACCATTGGGCATCACCTCCTGCACCGTGACCGTGATCACACCTGAGAAGTCGTTCTCGTTGGCGTTGTTGCCCTGGCCGGAGAACTCGTTGCCCGACTCGCCACCCAGGTTGAAGTTGCGGTCGCGTGTCAGTTCCTTGGCGACGATGCCGGGGATGGCGGAAACCGAGCCCGAGGCGCTGCCGCTGCGGTTGATGTTGGCCGACGAAGACTGGCTCGCTGCCACCTTCTCGGTGATCTGGATCGTCAAAGTGTCGCCTGGCATGCGGGCGCGCGGGTCCTCGAACGCCGGGCGGTAGCGCGCCGCCTGGAACAGGCTGCCTCCGGTGTCGGCGGGCGTGGGCGCCAACGCGTAGGTGACGGGCCGAACCGGCATCACATCGACCGGCTTGGTCATGCAGCCCGCGAGCGCGACGACGAGCAAGCACATCAGCGGTTTCATGGTTGTCATCACAGCTGCCCCAGCCGTTGCAGCATCTGGTCCGATGTCTGGATAGCTTTGGAGTTCATTTCGTAGGCGCGCTGGGTCTGGATCATGGTCACCAGTTCCTGCACCACGTTGACGTTGGAGGTCTCGACATAGCCCTGCATCAGCGTGCCCAGACCCGCGGTGCCGGGCGCGCCGGTCACCGGGTTGCCCGAGGCCACCGTTTCCGTGTAGAGGTTCTGTCCCTTGGGCTCCAGACCAGCCGGGTTCACAAAGTTGGCCAGTTCGAGGTTGCCCAGCTGCTGGGGCTGGGCATTGCCCGGTACCTTGGCGGTGACCACGCCGTCGCTGCCGACAGTCACGCTCTGCGCCTCGGCCGGCACGGTGATGTCGCCGGCAATCGCCAGGCCGCTGGAGGTCACCAGCCGACCCTGTGAATCGACCTGCAGGCTGCCGTCGCGGGTATAGCCGGTGGTGCCGTCGGGCAGCGCGACTTGCAAAAAACCCTGTCCGTTGACGGCGATGTCCAGCTGATTGCCGGACTGCTGCAAGCTGCCCTGACTGAACTGGCGCGAGGTCGCCACCGTGCGCACGCCCAGGCCGACTTGCAGGCCGGTGGGCAGGTTGTTCTGCTCGGTGTCGGCGGCGCCGACCTGTCGCAGGTTCTGGTACATCAGATCCTCGAACACGGCGCTGGCGCGTTTGAAGCCGTTCGTGGACACGTTGGCCATGTTGTTGGAGATCACGTCAAGCTGCGTTTGCTGCGCCTGCATGCCGGTCTTTGAAATCCAGAGGGAATTGATCATCGTGTTCTCCTATCAGGCATTCATGTTGAGCAACCGCGACGCGGTCTGGTCGTTCTTCTCACCGTTTTGCAGCATGCGCATCTGGGTCTCGAACTGGCGCGAGACCGCGATCATTCCGACCATGGCCTCGATCGGATTGACGTTGCTGCCTTCGAGTGCACCACCCTGCACCCGCGCGTTGGGGTCTGCGTCCAGCGCGTCGCCCTGCACCGGGCGGAACAGGCCGTCTTCGCTGCGCTTGATCCGGTTTTCATCGCCCGGAGTGACCAGCTTGAGCTTGCCTACGCGCTGCGGCGCCTGCTCACCCACCCGGGCACTGATGGAGCCGTCGGCGCCGAACTCCAGCTGCGCATTGGTCGGCACATTGATCGGCGCACCGCTGTCGTCGAGCACAGGCAGGCCGTGCGCATTGACCAGGGCACCGCTGGCGTTGACCTCGAAGGCACCGCCACGTGT
>JBIIQD010000527.1:0-2785 GCA_044342265.1 Hydrogenophaga sp.
CAACCCTGGACCGGGAAGGCACCGAGCTGTACCGGCGGCTGGTGGCCAGCCCGGACCACGCCGCCGGTGCGCTGGGCATGATGGCCAACTGGGACCTGCACGCCTTTGCGCGCGACCTGCCCCGGCTCGCGGTGCCACTGTTGTTGATGGTGGGCGACCAGGACCGCACCGTGCCGCCTGCGCAAGGCGCGCAGGTGTTGCAACGGCTGTCGCCCGCCGCTCGAGGGCGCTGCGTCACCCTTCCTGGGCTGGGCCATCTGGCGCATGAAGAACAACCGGCGTTGGTGGCCGGGCACATCGTGAAAGCATTCCACGCCACGCTGGCTGCGAGCGCATGACAGCCAGCACAACACCCCTCTGGACGCCGACGCTGCCCGAGGCGCCCGAGCGCCATTTCTGCACCGACTGCGGCCTCTCGCGCACCGAGAACCCCAAGCGCTGCGGGCAAGCCTGCCAGTTCATCCACCCCGACTACCCGGCGCTGGAGGCGCGGGTGCACGGGCGTTCGCGGCGCCTGCCTGCGCCAGGCCAAGCGGGCGACGACGAACTCTTCTTCGGCCCTTTCCGCCAGATGCTGCAGGCCAGCCTGAAGCAACCCCTGGCCGGCGCACAGTGGACCGGCATCACCACCCGCATCGCCCAAAAGCTGCTGGAGGCCGGCGAGGTGGACGCCGTCATCGCCATGGCGCCGCACCCCGACGACCCCTGGCGCCCGCTGCCGGTGCTGGTGACCCGGCCCGAAGACATGGCGCGCTGCCGTGGCATGCGCATGGGCTACGCGCCATTGATCGCGCTGGTCGAGCCCGCGCTGGCGATGGGCCACAAGCGACTGGCCGTGATCGGCATCCCGTGCCAGATCTACGCGCTGCGCGCCATCCAACCTGAGCTGGAGCGCGAGCAGGGGCTGCAGAAGCTGGTGGTGATCGGCACGCCCTGCTCGGACAACACCACCACCGAAAACTTCCACCATTTCCTGACCCTGGTGTCGCCACGTCCACAAGACGTGACCTACCTCGAATTCCGCGCCGACTACCACGTCGAGATCCGCATGAAAGACGGCGCGGTGCGCGAAATCCCGTTCCTGCAACTGCCGCTGTCGACACTGCCGCCCGATTTTTTCCCGATGACCTGCCGCACCTGCGTGGACTACACCAATGTGCTGTCGGACATCACGGTGGGCTACATGGGCGGCCAGGGCGAGCAGTGGCTGCTGGTGCGCAACGCGCAAGGCCAGGCGTTGCTGGAACTGCTGGGCGACGAGGTGAAAACCCGCGCACCGGGCAGCGCGGGCCAACGCGCGGGCGCGGTGAAGGGTTTTCTGAAAAACGTGGAGCGCGCCGCCGGCGGCCTGCCGCTGCGCAAGATGCCGGACTGGCTGCGGCCCATCGTCGGCTGGCTGATGCCGCGCGTGGGGCCACGCGGGCTGGAGTTCGCGCGGGCGCGGGTGGAGATGAAAGCGGTGGAGACCATGGTCCACCTGCAGCGCGAAGCCCCGGCGCGCATGAAAACCATGGTGCCGGAGCATGTGGTGCACCTGGTGCGGCCTTATGGGTTGTCTCGGCCTTCTCGTCCTGAGGACACTGCTGGACCTTGAACGGGTTGAGCTGCTCCTCGCGCTGAATGCGGGGACTGGATTTCGGTTTTCCTGCAGGCCCACCCACACCGCACTGGGGGCAGGCGGTTCGGGCGTGCGGGCGCAGTCCCCATTCGCGGTTGCCCACGCCACAGCGCGCCACAAAAGGCGCTGATGAAAAAGCGGCAGAGCACCCGTGCAGACGCCCGCGAGCGTGGGACGGAGAACGCATCCCCGGACCGCCTGCCCCTGCCCACCCGGCCAGAGCGCCGAAGGAAAGACACACCGAGCAGGGGTTTACCCGTAGAAAGACGGAATACCCGTCTCAAACAATTGACAAGTAATAGTGTCATGTTAGATTGACACAAGCGTTTGTCACATTTGGATGGCGAACGCGGCACTCGCCGAGGGGCCTATGGACATGATGTCACGCATTCAGCAAGCGCTGGACCAGCAACTGGCCTTGGCGCACAGCGCCAGTGCCCCGCCCCGACTCATCGCCGCCATGCGGCACGCCGTGTTCCCCGGCGGTGCCCGCATCCGCCCGCAGCTTTGCTTGGCCGTGGCCCAAGCCTGCGGTGAAGACGCTCCCGAACTCACCAACGCCGCGGCGGTTGCCATCGAGCTGCTGCACTGCGCTTCTTTGGTGCACGACGACATGCCCTGCTTCGACGACGCCGACACCCGGCGCGGCCATCCCACGGTGCACAAGGTCTACGGCGAACCGCTGGCCCTGCTCTCGGGCGACGGCCTCATCGTCATGGCGTTCCAGGCCCTCGCCCGCGCCGGTGCCCATCATCCGCAGCGCCTGGCCGGGTTGATCCAGACCGTGTGCACCGGCACCGGCGCACCCGACGGCATCGTGGCCGGACAGGCCTGGGAATGCGAACCGCGCGCATCGCTCAGCCGCTACCAGCGGGCCAAGACCGGCGCCCTGTTCGTCGCATCCACCTGCGCGGGCGCCCAAGCCGCCGGGGCAGACCCCGCGGGCTGGCGCGCGCTGGGCGACTACCTGGGCGAGGCCTACCAGGTGGCCGACGACATCCGCGACGTGATGCTCAGCAGCGACGAGCTGGGCAAGCCCGCCGGGCAAGACGTGCAGCACCAGCGCCCCAGCGCCGCGGCCGACCTGGGTCTGGTCGGCGCGGTCGAGTACTTCCGCCGCCTGATGCAGGACGCGGTGGACTCCATCCCCGAATGCCCGAGCCGCAG
>JBIIQD010000529.1:0-2784 GCA_044342265.1 Hydrogenophaga sp.
CCCGGATCAGGACTTTCGCAGCGCTGGGCACCGGCGTCATTGGCAGCGGCTGGGTCGCGCGCGCCCTGGCCAACGGGCTGGACGTGGTGGCCTGGGACCCGGCCCAAGGCGCCGAAGCGCAACTGCGCGAGCGCGTCCTCAAGTGCTGGCCTGCGCTGCAGAAGAACGGCCTCAAAGAGGGCGCTTCCCCCGAGCGATTGCGGTTCGTCGATACAGTGGAGGACTGTGTCAGCGGCGCGGACTTCATCCAGGAAAGCGCGCCTGAAGTGCTGTCCATGAAGCTGGCATTGCACGCCCGCGCCAGTGCGGCGGCCCGACCCGAGGTGCTGATCGGGTCGTCAACCTCGGGGCTGTTGCCCAGCGAGTTCTACGCGCAGGCCATTCATCCCGAGCGGTGCGTGGTCGGACACCCGTTCAACCCGGTGTACTTGTTGCCCTTGGTCGAGGTCGTCGGTGGCGCTCAGACTTCCCCTCAAGCGATCGAAACGGCCATCGGGATCTACCGCAACCTTGGCATGAAGCCGCTGCACGTGCGCAAGGAAGTGCCGGGTTTCATCGCCGACCGGCTTCTCGAAGCCATGTGGCGGGAGTCGCTCCATCTGGTGAACGACGGCATCGCCACGACGGGCGAGATTGACGACGCAATACGCTATGGCGCCGGCATCCGCTGGTCTTTCATGGGCAGTTTCCTGATCTACACACTGGCCGGCGGCGACGCAGGCATGCGCCACTTCATGAGCCAGTTCGGTCCGGCCTTGAAACTGCCCTGGACGCACCTGGTGGCGCCCGAGCTGACCGATGACTTGATCGATGCGGTGGTCGACGGCACCACGCAGCAACTGGGCCAGCACAGCATTGCGGATCTTGAGCGATACCGCGACGACTGCCTGATGGCAGTGCAGGAAGCGGTGCGGTCCACCAAGATCCGGCACGGTATCCCGCTCGATGACTGAACCCAAGACCGATCCGATGGTCACCTGGCGCGGAACCGTGGAGGCGCCATGGGTGGACTACAACGGGCACCTTCGGGACGCCTACTACCTGCTGGTCTTCAGCTTCGCCACCGACGGCCTCATGGACCGTGTCGGGCTCGATGAACAGGGGCGAAACGACACGGGACACACGCTCTACACGCTCGAAACCCACCTGAACTTCCTGCGGGAGGTCAAGGAAGCTGTCGCCATCGAGGTGCACACCCAGCTGCTGGGGGCCGACCACAAGCGGCTGCACCTCTTCCATTCGCTGCTTCGCACGGACAACGGCGCCCTGCTCGCGACCAACGAACAGATGCTGTGCAATATAGACACCACAGGTCCTCGCTCAACCGCGTTTGCACCCTCGGTGGCCGCACGGCTGACGCCGCTGATTCAGGCGCACCATCATCGGCCCCGCCCGCCGCAGGCCGGCCGATCCATCACGCTGCCCCGCGCACAGCCATGAGCGAGCCGACACCGCCGACCCATGGACTGCGCACACCGCTGGAAGGCACACCAGCCAAAGTCTGGGACCCGCTGGCTCCTATCGAGGCGCCGTTGTGTCTGCACCGGCCCACGGTCATTCAGGACTGGGTGGACTACAACGGGCACATGAGCGAGAGCTGCTTCCTGCTGGTGTTTGGGGATAGCTCGGATGCCTTTTTCCGCCTGATCGGCATAGATGAGGCCTACCGGGACCTCGGCGGACACTCGTTCTATACCGTGCAGACGATGATCCACAACATCCGCGAGGCCGCGCTGGGTGACCCCCTGCACCTGACCCTGCAGTTGCTGGATGCCGACGACCGGCGCCTGCACCTGTTCCACGCGATGCATCACGCCCAGAGTGGCGAGTTGCTGTCCACCGGGGAACAGCTGCTGACCCACGTCGACATGGTCCGGGGTCGCTCGAGCCCGATGCCAAACGAACTGCACGGCAAGGTGCACGCGATCCGGGCAGCCCATGCGAGCCTGCCCAGACCGGCGCAGGCAGGCGCGACCATCGGCATCCGCCGCACATCCTGACGAGACCTCAGACGATGCACTTTGAGCTCAGCCACGAACACAGCATGCTGGTGGACACGGTGCGCTCCTTTGTCGAGAAGGAGCTGTATCCCCATGAAGAACTGGTCGAACGCCTGGACGATGTGCCCGCCGAGCTGGCCGCCGAGATTCAAGCCAAGGCCATCAAGGTGGGTCTGTATGCCGCCAACATGCCCGAAGAACTCGGCGGCGGCGGTCTGGACAACTTTGGCGTGGCGCTGCTGGAGCGGGAGCTGGGGCGCGCGTCCTATGCCCTGCAAATGCTGGTGGCCCGACCCAGCAACATCCTGCGCGGTTGCACCGGCAGCCAGATCGAGCAGTACCTGTTGCCCACGATACGGGGTGAACGGCACGACTGCCTGGCCATGACCGAGCCCAATGCGGGCTCCGATGTGCGCAGCATGCAGACGCGCGCGGTGCGAGAGGGTGACCATTACGTCATCAATGGCAGCAAGCACTTCATCAGCCACGCCGACAAGGCCGACTACGTGGTGCTGTTCGCCGCCACGGGCCAGGAGCAGACTAAGGCCGGTCCCAAAAAGAAGATCACTGGATTCCTGGTCGATGTTGACACGCCGGGGGTGACGCGTCGCCTCGGGCCTACCTGTGTGTCCAACCGGGGTTACCACCAGTGTGAGCTGTTCTTCGACAACTGCCGCGTGCCAGTGACCAACCGCCTGGGAGAAGAGGACAAGGGCTTCGAGCTGATGAGCGAATGGCTGGGCGCGACGCGGCTGACCGTGGCGGCCACCAGTGTGGGCCGAGG
>JBIIQD010000528.1:0-2784 GCA_044342265.1 Hydrogenophaga sp.
AGCACAAAAGAGCCCAGGTAGGCTGCCAGCGCCCAGATGGGCGCCATGGTGAAGGGGTTGGTCAGCCAGGTGGCCGCCGCGGCGGCCGCCACATTGCCGCGCAGTGCCACGGCCGCCAGCATGGCCACCGGCATCTGCAGCGGCACCGGAAACACGCCGATGGCGATACCCAGCGCCACGCCCATGGCCACGCCGCGCCGGTGCAACACCCACAGCATGGGGTGCCGGTGCAGGTAGTGGCTCAGCCAGCTGAACCCCTTGGTGTTCTGCAGCGTCTGGGCGGTCGGGAACCAGCGGCGAAGACGATTCTTGAACTCGGCCATACAACAATCGGTGGTGGAAGGAAGCCGCCCAATCCGCATGATCGTGACAAGCCAAATGGCATAGCGTAACGCAGCCAGCACCGCCTGCGAACTGTCCACCTCGCAGAGTTTCGTCACCTTCGCGGGCTTCATGGGCACGCTCGCTGCGTTCGCGCTGGGCGAGCCATCGGCCAGCACGCTGCGGCAGGGCGGGGCGCTGATGGTGGCGGGGGTGCTGGTGCACATGGCCGAGAACCACGGGCATGTCCACACGCACGCGGCCACGACGACGGGCACCACGACGACAACCACACGTTGATGCCCAAGGGTTCGCACAGCCACCCTCACCAACACCTGCCAATGCGCCACGGGCACCCGCACGCGCCAGACTTGCACCACCAGCACATCCACTGAGCCCGTCACCTCCTGCGCCCAGCGCTGCGCCATCTGCTCCTGCTATGCCGGTGACGGCACCCCGGGTGGCGACGTCAGCGCCCTGCCGTCAACACTGCCCTGGAGGTCGACCGGTGCCGCGCGCAGTGTTTCCTGCGCCTGCCTCAGTTCAGGGTGCATCATCGATTTGATGCCGTGGGTTTGCTCCAGGTCGATGGCGGATTGCACGCTGATGCGGCTTCGGACCACGTCCATCGCCCGGTCCGGGGTGTAGCCGTGTTGTGTCCGAAGCTGATGGCACATGTCCGCCAGCGCGGTGCGGTCGATGCCGTCAATCTGTGTGACGTTGGGTTTGCGCATCAGCTCGGGCAATTCGACGCTGGCATACACCTTGTCGCCCAGGTGATTGGGGGTAATGGTGTGGGCTGCGCCCTTGGCTTCACTGGCCAGTTCCAGCACTACTGGCAATTGCTCGATCAGCTCGTCATCTAGCCCGATGTCGGTGTCTCGCCAGCATTTGATTTCGTATGGGCGTTCAGTACCCGGAGCGATACCAGCGCCTTCGATGTCATAAGCGCTCGTCGTCGTTTCAAATGAGATCACCTGGCTTTTCCACAACAGGGCGTACCAGTCGCGCCTTGGCAGGGTGTCATCAATCTCGCGGCGCGTCATGCTGTTGTTGTCAACCAGGATGAGTGCGACATCGCGCTCTTTGTCGATGGCCCAACTCGCCGCGCAGTCGTTTGCTGCCAAAGCTGTCGATAGAGGCGCAAGGAACGGTTTCGTTGAGGAAAGATATGGGGAATCCTTGCAGATTCTGGTTATGTGAACGATGGACGGCCTGGTGGTTCGTTGACGCCGCCATCTGGCACCAACCCGGCGCGACCGGAATTTGCCATCCATTCACCCCGTGTAAATCTCCGGCAGCGCATACGTCGATCGTTTGCCCAGGTGTTTGCCGTGTTCTTGGAGCCAATCGTTCGCAGCGCGCCGTCCGATGCCGTGCAGTTTCGAGAGAAATGCCCAACTGGTTTCGGTCTTGCTCGAAGCACCGAATTGGCTGAGTTCATCTTCGGCGTCGATCTTGTGCAGCCGCAGGTCGTCCACGCGTTTGAACAGCGGGCGCTGAAAGCAGGCGTCGGGGCGGCCCGCGTCTTCGAGCAGCTCCTTGATCAGGCCGATGGTGCGCAACTCCTTGAGCAGGCTGGCGTTGAAGGTGACTTCGCTGGCGCGGTCGAGGATGTCGCTGGCCTGGGTGGGCAGGGTGTCGCGGCGGCTGGGATTGATCTGCACCAGCATCAGGTCGTCGGCGTCGGTGTCGCTGATGAGTGGCAGCAGGGTGGGGTTGCCCGCGTAGCCGCCGTCCCAGTAGGCCTCGCCTTTGATGTCCACCGCCTGAAACAGCAGCGGCAGGCAGGCCGAAGCCAGCACCATGTCGGGCGTGAGTTCGTCTTGCCGGAACACGCGCAGTTCGCCGGTGGCGACATGGGTGGCGGCGATGAAAAGCTGTGTGCGGTGGCAAGCGCGCACGCGCTCGAAATTGACCGTGTCTTCCAGGATCTCGCGCAGCGGGTTGAGGTTCAGCGGGTTGAGCTGGTAAGGCGAGAACTGGCTGCCCAGAGCCTTGGCGGCCTGCTGCCAGGGCGCGATCCAGGGTTGCAGCCAGGGGTTGTTCGGCCCGAACATGGCGCCCAGCGGGCTGTCATCGAGCGCGGCAAATGGCGAAGCCTTGGCGACCCTTTCCCAAAACCGGCGCAAAGCTGCCTGGGCGCCGACCCGTCCACCCTCCATCAGGCCAGCCGCCAGCGCCACGGCGTTCATGGCGCCAGCGCTGGTGCCGCTGACGCCGGCGATCTCCAGCC
This sequence comes from Hydrogenophaga sp., assembly GCA_044342265.1. Lineage (GTDB taxonomy): Bacteria > Pseudomonadota > Gammaproteobacteria > Burkholderiales > Burkholderiaceae_C > Hydrogenophaga. The sequence goes on from JBIIQD010000528.1 coordinate 2,558, forward strand.
ACTCCTCTTCGAGCAGGCGATCGAGCACGCCCCAGGTGAATGCGCCGTGCGAACCGCCGCCTTGCAGGGCGAGGTCGATGCGGCGTTTGGGTGTGGCGCGAGGCTGCTTTCGGGTTGCCATGGGTTCAGCCTTTGTTGGGGGTAGACGCGCTCTTGCCGCCCAGCAACGCGACGACCAGCGTGATCAGGGTGATGGGGACGACAAATCCCATCATCACGGCTGAGTA
>JBIIQD010000530.1:0-2783 GCA_044342265.1 Hydrogenophaga sp.
TTGGCCACCTGGCGAGAGCGCCGGGCGATCTGGCCCCAGGAACTGCGGTGGATGTCTCCCTCAACCCGGCGGGACACGATTTCAGTGCTGCCATGGTGTCGCTCGGCGTGGACGATGAGCGACGAAATCAGCAGGGGTTGGCTTTGCATCTGGCCCAGCATGGGGAGTCTCCTGTGTTTGCCGTGAAATAAGAACGGTCGTTCGATTTAAGACCCCACATCATGCCCCAATCCGTTCGGCGGCGACAATGCGCAAACCACCCCAACCACCGGTTCCAAGGCAGCACCCATGAGCAACTTTCCGATCCAGAAAACCGACGCCGAATGGCGCGCCCTGCTCGCCGACAAGGGCGCAGAACCGGCCGCATTCCAGATCACACGCAGCGCCCATACCGAGCGACCGTTCACTGGCAAATACGAGCAGGTCTGGGCTGACGGCAGCTACCACTGCATCTGTTGCGGCAATCATCTGTTCGACGCAGGCACCAAATTCGACGCAGGCTGCGGCTGGCCCAGTTTCTGGAAGGCGATACCTGGCGCCATCACCGAGATCAAGGATCGCAGCCACGGCATGGTGCGCACGGAGACCGTATGCAGTCAGTGTGGCGCTCACCTCGGCCATGTGTTCGAAGACGGTCCGGCGCCCAGCGGGCTGAGGTATTGCATGAATTCGGCCTCGATTGATCTACAGCCCAAGGACCCCGCATGAAAGCGCTGAACATCCTGCAGACCATCGGCGGCACGCCGCACATCCGCATCAACCGACTCTTTTCGGGCGCCAGCCAGCAGGTCTGGATCAAGTCCGAACGCAGCAATCCCGGCGGCTCGATCAAGGACCGCATTGCCTTGTCGATGGTCGAGGCTGCCGAGGCCTCGGGGACGCTCCAACCAGGTGGCACCATCGTCGAGCCGACGTCTGGCAACACGGGCATCGGCCTGGCGATGGTCGCCGCCGTCAAAGGCTACAAGCTGGTCCTCGTGATGCCCGACAGCATGAGCATCGAGCGCCGCCGCCTGATGCTGGCCTACGGCGCCAGCTTCGACCTGACACCGCGCGAGAAGGGCATGAAAGGCGCGATCGCCCGTGCTGAAGAAATCGTCGCCAGCACGCCTGGCGCCTGGATGCCTCAGCAGTTCAACAACCCGGCCAACATCGCAGTGCACGTCAAGACCACCGCGCAAGAGATCCTCGCCGACTTCCCCGAAGGTCTTGACGCTCTCATCACCGGCGTTGGCACCGGCGGTCACCTCAGCGGCTGCGCGCAGGTGCTCAAAGCGGCATGGCCGCAACTGAAGGTGTTCGCGGTCGAACCCGCGGCCTCACCGGTCATCTCCGGTGGCAGCCCCGCCCCGCACCCTATTCAAGGCATCGGCGCCGGCTTCATCCCGGACAACCTCAAGACCGAGCTGCTCGATGGCGTGATCCAGGTCGACGCAGAAGCGTCCCGCGAGATGGCGCGACGCTGTGCGCGCGAAGAAGGCATGTTGGTCGGCATCTCATCGGGCGCCACCTTGCAGGCCATTGCGCAAAAGCTGCCAGACCTCCAAGAAGGCGCGAAGGTGCTGGGTTTCAACTACGACACCGGCGAGCGTTACTTTTCGGTCGAAGGGTTCCTGCCATCATGAGCGCGGACACCGACAAGCGCCTCGCGCACCTGGAAATCAAACTGAGCGCGCTGGACGACCTGGTGGAAACGCTGAACACCATGGTAGCGCGCCAGCATGACCAGATTGCCATGCTGGTTCACGAATTGCGCCAGCTCAAACAGCGGCACGATGATTCGCAGCCCGCAGGTTTTCGCAGCCTGCGCGACGAGCTGCCACCGCACTACTGATCACCGCCCTGCACGGGCTCCAAACACCTTCCTGAAGCTTTCCTCTGCAAGGTGGATGCGCTCCCCCATGCATGGGATTCCTGTTTTCTGGCTGCGCGCCTTCAATCGAAGTGCGTGCACGCAATCCCGCAGCGGCACGCACTTCCAGCGTCTTGCGGGTCAGCAACAGGAGAGTAGTCATGGACATTGATTCGATCAGAGAACTTCACCCCGACGTGGTGAAAGCGCTCGAAACGGCAAAGCTCAAATTCCGCTTCTGCGGTCCTTTGAAAATTCTGGTGGTGGTGGATGGCTCCATTGGCCTGGGCAATGGTTTTGGCATCGGCAAGGTGGTCGACATCCTCAACACCACCACGCGCGGTTGGGTGGACTTTCAGGTGACCACCCAGTTCAAGTCGTCAACCACCTTCACCGACGCACTGTTGAACCAGTACCACCAGCTGTGGTTGTTCGGCATCAATGGCGGCACGGGCTCACTCTCTGGACCTGAACAGACTGCGTTGCTCAAGTGGATGAATGAGCGCAGAGGGGGGGTGTTCGCCACGGGCGACCATGCAGACCTGGGCGCCGCTCTGTGCCGCCAGGTGCCACGCGCGGGCACGATGCGGCGCTGGACCAACGCCCAGGGAGTTCCGCCCCGAAATCCGGAGGGCCGGATCGACACCAACCGACCGTCCAACAACACACAAGGCCCACCCGCATACAACATGATTCCGGACTCCGCTCAAAGAGATGCCGTTCCACAAGTGATCGAGTGGGTACCCACACAGCGCAGTGGCGGCTTCTTCGGCTGGCATGCGCCTCACCCGATCTTGTGTCACCCGACGCACGGGCCCATCAACGTCATGCCCGATCACCCACACGAGGGCATGTGCTTTGACACCGCGCCCGGTCGCTTTGAGGTCGACATTTCCAACACCAGCGAATACCCGGAAAAAGACGGTATCCG
>JBIIQD010000533.1:0-2769 GCA_044342265.1 Hydrogenophaga sp.
TGGCCAGGCAAAAGATCGCCATCACTTCGGAGGCCACCACGATGTCAAAGCCGTCCTCCCTCGGAAAACCATTGCCGGGGCCACCAAGCGAAATGACCGTCGAGCGAAGCGCGCGATCATTCATGTCCATCACCCGTTTCCAGACGATGCGCCGGCTGTCGAATCCCAGGCTGTTCCCGTGATGAATGTGGTTGTCGATCAGTGCGGCCAGCAGGTTGTGGGCCAGTGCAATGGCGTTGAAGTCGCCTGTGAAGTGCAGGTTGATGTCTTCCATCGGCACCACCTGGGCATAACCGCCGCCAGCAGCGCCGCCCTTCATGCCGAACACTGGACCCAGGGAGGGCTCACGCAAGGCGATCACCGCACGTTTGCCGATGCGGTTCAGGGCGTCGCCCAGGCCCACGGTGGTCGTGGTCTTGCCCTCGCCGGCGGGCGTGGGGCTGATGGCGGTGACCAACACCAGCTTGCCGTTGGCCCCTGGGTGCCTGTCCAGCCAGCCCAGGTCAATCTTGGCCTTGTAGTGGCCGTAGGGTTCGAGCGCTTCGGCGGGAATGCCCAATCGGTCCATGGCCAGTGCGACCACGGGTTTCAGGGTAGCGGCTTGGGCGATCTCGATGTCGGAAAGGGCCACGGTGTCTCCTGGTTCTGGCTGGGGAGCTTCTGCTTGCTCGCGCGATTCTGGGTTTGGTCTTTGCTATCGGCTGTGTCAATTGCGCCGCCCGTTGTTCTTCGGACGTCCTGCAGTTGAACGCCAAACGTTCGTTTTCCCTTGGTAGTGCTCGCAACGCCGGGTGGGATACTTCGGGTCATGCGCCAAACGCTTGAGACGCCCCGACAACGCCTGCGTTGGCCATTGGCAGCGGATGTCAATGGGTTCGCGGTGCTTGCGGGCGTCGAAGCCGTGGTGCGAGGCACGGTGCTGGCGGTGTTTCCGCTGCTGATGTACCGCGCCTGGGGCGATGCAGCACAGGTGTCCCAGTGGTACCTGATCGTGGGGGTGCTGTCGCTGGTGACGGCTTTGCTGGTGCCTTTGCTGGGACGCTACCTACGCCGTCGTCGGGTCTATCTGGTGTCGGTGTCGATGTATCTGGCGGGCGCCGGCTTGGGCGCCTGGGGTGGCCAGCTGACGACGTTGGCCCTGCTGTGCCATTCAATCGGTGCGGCTTCGGCGTTCGTCTGTTTCAACGCCTACGTACTCGAGCATGTTGACAAGGCGGACTTCGGTCGCCTGGAGTCGTTGCGCATGTTTTATGGCGGACTGGGCTGGACCGCAGGTCCTTTGCTGGGTGTCTGGTCCTTGCAACTGTGGCAAGGTGCACCTTTCGTGATCGTGGCGTTGGGGGCGCTGACGATGCTGAACCTGATCCGCGGCATGCAGCTGGGAGACTTGCGCGCCCATGTCTCTGCCCAGCACCGGCCCGCGTCGCACAACCCGCTGGTGATTCTGCGGCGCTTTTTCGCGCAACCGCGCCTGGTCGCAGGGTGGTTCTTCGCGCTCATGCGCTCCTGCGGCTGGTGGGTCTACTTTGTCTATGTGGGCATCTATGCGGTGCAGAACGGGCTGGGCGACCAGGTGGGTGGTATCGCCACGTCGGTAGCCAATGCAGGCCTGTTCCTGGCGCCCCTGATGCTGCGCTGGATTCAGCGGCACTCGGTGCGGCGCTCGCTGCGTGGAGCATTCTTGCTCGGCGGAACCTGCTTCCTCTCGGCGGCGTTGTTGTCATCGTGGCCTTGGCCGACGGTCTTGGTACTCATGCTGGGCACCTTGTGTCTGGTGCTGTTGGATGTGTGCGCCGGTCTGCCGTTCATGATGGCGGTCAAACCGTCGCAACGCACCGAGATGTCGGCTGTCTATAGCAGTTTTCGAGACTTTTCAGGCATTTTGTCTCCCGCCCTGGCTTGGGCCGTGCTGCAGTTTTCCCCGGTGGCGGGGGTGTTCGCCCTTGGGGGCTTATGCATGCTGGCAGGCTGGGTGGTCGCCGGGTACCTGCATCCGCAACTGGGTGTGCCTGGAGCACTTCGCCATCGTGGCAAGCGCGCGAAGCCCTCGGAAGCAGGCCAGTCCTAGAACCATCAGACGACTTCAATGCAGTCATTGCGAGACGAACAGACTACCAAGTGTTTACATGCCGTAACGCTGGTGATACAATTGCTCACATGTCCAATCAAGGAATACGCATGTTGTTCAAATCCCTCTTGGGCCTCGTTTTCTCCCTCTTCATTGCCAGCAATGTGATGGCACAAAGCAGCTTGGTGAGCGAGCTGGCAATGCCTAGCGTGCAGTCTCAGACCTCACAGGCCGCTCCCGCGCGCGTGAGGCCACCGCGCGAACCGCGTCCACGAGCTGCGCGGGCTGTACCAGAACTGAACGGCAGCATGGCCGCTCTCGCTTTCGGGCTGATTTTCGCTGTAGGTGCTCTCGTGCGCGAAAAACGCCGGCAAAGTTGAATCTGCTTGATCTGGGTCTCTTGATGTGAGTGTTTCGGTCAATGAGGCCCGATAGCAGCTTGCGTGCTTGCACAGAACTCCACGCCAAGTTGTGCACATGCAGCTGATGCGCAAACCAACCGCTCGCATCGGACTTCTGTCTCTATTGATCGTTGCCCAGGCCCTGACAATCTCGGTGGTCTTTGACGCGTCGACGCTGTTCGAGCAACTTGGCGACAGCCACTATGGATGGCTGGGATATATGGGCCTGGCTAGCAAAGCTCTTTTTGCCTGGGTTGCAGCTTTGTTGGTGGCACTGGGACCCCGATTGGGGTATTGGTT
>JBIIQD010000534.1:0-2767 GCA_044342265.1 Hydrogenophaga sp.
AGGGAGGCTATGTTTCGGCGCAGCTGTTGGTCAGGGCCTTGCGTGGCATCAATGGAGACATCACCCGGGAAAGCGTCGGCGCAGCGCTGCGTTCGGTGGAGGATGTGGAGCTGACCATGCTGGGATCCCGGCTGAGCATCGGGTCCAACACGCGCCACAACCCGAACAGAGCTACGTTGCCTATGAAGCTGGACCAAGGCGCCTGGCGCATCGCCAGCGCCTTCTGGGTCGTTGCGCCCTGAGCAGTGAACTCTCTTGATCGAGCGGACCGAGCCCCTTTAGCTTCAATGCGCCATCGACCGGCGGTATTCCTGTGCCGCTTGAAGCTGAAAAGCCCTGGGGGTCACACCGTAGTGATGTTTAAACAGGCGGCAGAAGTGAGCGCTGCTCTTGAAGCCCCAGTCAAACGCGATGTCGGCGACATTCCGCCCTTCGTTGGCCTTGTCCGAAAGAGCCAAACGGCATCTATCCAGGCGGGCTGCCCAGATGTGACGCTCCAGGCCGCACTCGTCATCCTCAAAAACCCGGTGCAGGTACCGCTTCGAGCACCGCAGCGCCTCTGAGATACGCTGGATGCTCAGGTCAGGATCCGCCAAGTGCGTTTGCACGTACTGTCGGACTCGCATTTTCATGATCGAGGGCAGGGGCAAGGGTGCACCGGATCGCTGCAGGGACTCTGCCAGCGTGGATGCCAGCAGGCCCACCACGGATTCGCTCACAGTGTGACCTACGCCATCCGGGAGCTTCTGCAACTGTTCGCTCAGGGCCTGAAGATAGCTGCCAAACACGCCATGAAGACCAGCGATGTTGTGCGTGCCCATCTCGCCCGCGTGCGGCACGGGTAGACGCAGCCCAGCCAGAGCCGATCGCGGCACCTGGGTCACCAAAAGGCTGCACCGTTTCGGATTGGTGATGGAGTAGGGGATCCTGGGGTCGTACAGGATCCAGTGACCGGGGTCGAGAACCACACGGCGCTGCTGTTGTTCAACCACCCCTTGACCAGCAACCTGAAGCACCAGCTTGTAGAAATCGTCGCTTGGCAGATCCCCGCAAGCGGCGTCCCGCACCACGTGGTGCGCGGGGGCCTCGATCCTGTACATGCGCAACTGCCCGACTTCGTACGCGTCAATGGACGCGTCGAGTGGGCCTTCATCCAAATTTGCCACACGAAGGCGCCCAAAGTAACGCTCGTTGATAAGGCCCCAGGCTTCTGCACGCTCTGCAGCCTGGACTCGGCCGGTCGACATCAGCATGTGGTTCATGGTCTTTTCTTCTAAACGCAAGCCCAAAGAAGTCTATGCCAGGCGCAAACGGACCCGTCTGGTGTTTGCCCTAATGAAGCTTGTCCGCGATGTCACCAGCCTGAACTTTGGATTGACTGAAAGTGAACTGGCCCCTATATCACCCTCCACCCATTCAACCGGGCGCAGGACGATTCGCGATCAACTGATAGAAACTCACCTGCCCGCCTTGCGGACTTCGAATCAATGACAAACCGAGTCTGCCTTGCAAAGAGACGCTACCGGGCGCTTCAAATGCCACTTCCAAAAGGGCGTGCACCAGATCCGGCGTTGGCTGGGTGGCGCAGAGCAACGAGGCCTGTACACAAAGGCCCCGCGGCGCCTGTTCGTAGTAGGACTGGATCCGGTTACGCCCTTGTAGTGGATGTGGACCTGTGGCCACGAACAAAGCGGACTCATCGAACAGATAAGACAGTGCCTTGAAGTCGCCAGTCGACAGAGCAGCAGTTCAGGCACTGAGAAAAGCGTTGGCGATTTCGCTGGAATGAGCCTGCGGACGCTTTCTAAATGATGAACGGTGATGCTGGTCTTGTGCAGTGACGGCGACCACAATGCGTCACCTTCCTCACTGGGGGCACATTTGGGGGCACCATCTTTTGGCTGGTTTGCGCAAGTCCAGTGTCTTCAAGGCTTTCAGGCGTTCATGTGAACTCCTCTCGCGCCAGACATGCTGGTTTTGACACACCCGCCCACCTGCAAAGGTTGGCGGGTTTGTTTTTTCTGGTGCTGCCTTGGGCCATTGCACAGCCGTGGCCGCGCACAATGGCGTTCATGGTTTCTTCGCCCGCCAAGGCCCTGTCAGGCACCGCTTTCGCCACGCTGTTGCTCATCGCTCTGATGATGGGCGCGAACCATGTGGCCGCTCGCATGGCGTTTGATCATGGTGTCTCGGTGTCCACTGCGGTGCTGTTTCGCAGCGGTGTCACGGCGCTGGTGGTGTGGTCCATCGTGCGGCTCTACCGCGTGCCGCTGTCGGTGGCCTCCGGGCACAGGCGCGCGCTGCTGACCATTGGCGCCTTGATCGCTGTGCAGAGCGTGTGCCTCTACTCAGCAGTGGCGCGCTTGCCGGTGGCCCTGGCGCTGTTGGCTTTCAACACCTATCCGTTGTGGACTGCGCTGTGGTCCCGACTGCTGTACGGCGAAAGGCCCGAAGCACGTGTCTTGCGCGCCATGCCTGTGATGTTGCTTGGACTGGCGCTGGCGCTGGATGTGGTGGGTGCAGCCTCGGGCCTGGGAGCATCTGCGCATTGGGTGCACATTGGCACAGGCGTGGGATTTGCGCTGTTGGCAGCATGCACCTTTGGCGGCGCGCTGGTGCTGACACAGCACCAGACCGTCGGTGTCGATGGTCGCTTGCGCACGGCGGTGACGATGAGCGTTGTGGCTGTGTTGGCCGGGCTGGCTGTGGTGGGGCAGGGCGGTCTTCAACTGCCGCAAGCGGTCGCTGGCTGGTGGGGGTTGATGGG
>JBIIQD010000535.1:0-2766 GCA_044342265.1 Hydrogenophaga sp.
CGTGATCGCAGCGGGGCACGAGCGAACATGAACAACTCCTTGACCACTCCCTTCGTCTGGCAGGGTCGCAACGACACCGAGGAGGTTGGCGACAGCACCCGCTGGCACCACCGGGTGCGCCCTTTCGACAGTGCCTCCACGAGCGGTGTGGCGCTGATTGGTTTTGGGGTTGACGAGGGCGTGCGCCGCAACGGCGGTCGGCCTGGCGCGGCTCAGGGTCCGATGGCGCTGCGTGGCGCGCTTGTCAACATGCCGGTGCTGGGCGAACCCGCGCTGTGGGACGCCGGAGACATCGCAAGCCACGACAAGTGCACGCTCGAAGAGGCTCAGGAGATCCTGGCCTGCCGGGTCGCCGAAGTCATGGCTCAAGGCTGCTGGCCGCTGGTGATGGGTGGCGGGCATGAGGTTGCCTGGGGCACCTTCCAAGGTATCGCGCGCGCCCGCCCCGAGCTTCAACGCCTGCTCATCGTCAACCTCGACGCCCACTTCGACCTGCGAATGGCCGAGCGTGGCAACTCAGGTACGCCGTTTCGCCAGATCGCCGACTGGTGTCGAGCGCATGGACGGCCGTTCGACTACCACGTGCTGGGCATCAGCCGCTTCGCCAACACGCAGGCGCTGTTCGACCGCGCTCAGTCTCTGGGCGTGCGCCACCGGTTGGATGAACAGTTGCAGTCCGCAGACCAGCTGGCGCTGGCGCAGGCCGCGCTTGCCGACGAGCTTGCGCGCTGCGACGGTGTCTACCTGACAGTCTGTCTGGATGTGTTGCCAGGATCGCTGGCACCCGGCGTCTCGGCCCCAACCACCCTGGGTCTGTCGTTGGCATGCGTCGAAGCCATCGTGGACCAGGTGATGTCCAGTGGTCGGGTGCTGGCGGCAGACCTGGCCGAACTCAATCCCTTGCTCGATGAAGGGGGGCGCACCGCTCGTGTCGCTGCCAGGTTGGCAGCCCGCATCGCGCGGAGCGCTCAACGACCTGGAGAAGACTAGCGCCAGCGTTCCCCGCCCCGGCGATCGTCATCCCAATCACGGTCATGGCGGTGACCCTGCCGATGACCTCGCTTGCGGTCGTCGCGACGGTCATCGTGCCAATAACCTGGGTGTCCACCGATCACGATCGGGCGCGGGCCGATCACCACGGGCGGGGCGTACACCACCGGAGGGCGCTGGTAGTACACCGGCGCAGGTTGGTAGTACACGGGGGCCGGCTGGTAATAGACCGGTGCAGGCTGCACCACGACCGGACGCGGCTCGTAGTAATAGGTGGGCGGCCGGTGATAGACCGGTGGCCGGTGCACCACCACCGGCGCATTGGAAGCGCCGATGCTGACGCCGGGGCCGTGCACGCCCACCGACCAATACACATCGCCGCGCGCATGCGCCTGGCTCCAGCCGGTAGACAGCGCCCAGACGCCCGCCACCAGACTCAGGGCAGCCAGGCTGCGGGTCCAGAGGGAAGTGCGCTGCAGGCCAAGCGTCAGTGTTTTCATGGTGGGGTTCTCCTGGTTGCGGGGCTGGAATCGCGACCCGTGGGTGAATTACAGGCCGTTTCCCGGTAACCTGTACCTCACGCTCGGTCAAACTCGTAGCGATTCGTAACAGCAACCAAAAATTTCCAACGATGTCCACAGATCCGCAACAGGTGCTCGAATTCTGGTTTGGCGACGGCCTGTCGCTGGGCTGGCCCAGCGACGATCGCAGCGCGCTGTGGTTCAAAGGCGGCGCTGCACTGGACACGCAGATTCGCGAACGCTTTGGCACGCTGGTCGATCAGGCGGTGGGCGGCGGGCTCAGTGGCTGGGAGTCGTCCGCGCCCGAGCGGCTGGCGCTGGTGATCCTGCTGGACCAGTTCAGCCGTAATGTGCACCGGGGCCAGGCGAGCGCCTTTGCCGGCGACGAGCGGGCGCAACGTCTGGTGCAGCACAGCATTGCGCTGGAGCAGGACACCGCTTTGCCCACCATCGGGCGGGTGTTCTTCTACATGCCGCTGATGCATGCCGAGAGCCTGGCGCTGCAGGAAGCATGCGAGGCCCGTTTCGCCAGCTTGCATCAACAAAGCCCGCCCGCGCTGCAGGCTCGCCTGGAAGGCAACCTGAAAGCGGCGCATGAACACGCCGACATCGTGCGGCGCTTTGGCCGCTTTCCGCACCGCAACGCCGCACTCGGCCGACCCAGCACCCCAGAAGAAGAAGCGTTCCTCACCCACGGTCCACGCTTCGGCCAGTGACCCACCCTTGCCTCCCATGCCCAAGACCCTGGTCATCCACGCCCATCCCCGCGCCAGCGCTTCGCTGGTGACCGAAGCCATGCGCCAGACGCTGGCCTCGCAACCCGACACCGACATCCGCCCGCTGTACGACCTGTACCCGGACTTCGACATCGACGTCGTCGCCGAGCGCGCCGCACTGCAGGCGGCCGATCTGGTGATCTGGCTCACGCCGGTGCACTGGTACAGCGTGCCGGCGTTGATGAAACACTGGATTGATCAGGTGCTGGCCTATGGCTGGGCCTATGGACCGGGCGGCAACGCGTTGCGCGGAAAAACCGCCTGGTGGGTCACCAGCGCAGGCGCGATGCCCGCCGACTACAGCGCCGAAGGTGTCCACGGACGGGCATTTGCCGAGTTCGTCGCGCCGCTGGAACAGACCGCGCGTTTTTGTGGCATGCACTGGCTGGAGCCCTACGTGGTGCACGGCGGCCACGCCAACTCCAAGGTCCAGATCGGCACCAGTTGTGGTGGCCTGCTGCAACGCCTGGAAGCCCACC
>JBIIQD010000041.1:0-10831 GCA_044342265.1 Hydrogenophaga sp.
TTGAGGCGGCATCACTGGCGCGTCGTTGATACGCACCACCGAACTCGGATTGGGTTGGGCGTCCTTCTGCGACGAGCGCATCAGCTCGTAGCGGTCGAGCGAGAAGTTGTTGGTGGCTCGCGAGTCGCGCAGCACCACTGGACGCAGAAAGACCATGAGGTTGGTTTTCTTGCGGCCTCTGGTTTCGCTCTTGAACAGGTTGCCAAAGAAAGGAATGTCGCCCAGGCCGGGCACCTTGTCCTGGTTGGCCGAATACTCGTCTTGCAACAAACCGCCCAACACCACGATCCCGCCATCGTCCACCAGCACGGTGGATTCAATGGTGCGCTTGTTGGTGATCGGCCCGGCGGCCGACGTGGACTGCACACTGCTGACCTCCTGGAAAATGGTCATCTTGATGGTGCCGTTTTCGCTGATCTGCGGTTTGACACGAAGCGTCAGACCGACGTCCTGGCGTTCGATGGTTTGAAACGGGTTGCCGCCACCACTGCCGGTGTTGGTGAACTGGCCGGTCACAAAGGGCACGTTCTGACCGATCACGATCTTGGCTTCTTCGTTGTCCAGCGTCACCAGATTGGGGGTGGACAGAATGTTGCCATCTCCGTTTTGCTGCAGAAAGCGCGCCAGAAATCCCAGCACGTAGACGCCGTTGCGGCGCGCGGCAACGCCCAGGTTCAGACCGGCACCGGGGGCCTCCACGTCGGCAAAGTTGCCCTGTGCAATGGGCAGCAGGTTGGTCAGGATGTTGTTGCCGGTGCCGGCAGCACCAAAATTGGTGCCCAGCAAGCCGACCGTGTTGTCGCCCAGGTTGCCCAGTGGGCCTTGCCACTGGATGCCGAACTCGGCCGCCTTGTCGGCGTTGACCTCGGCAATCAGGCTCTCCACATAGACCTGCGCCCGGCGCGAGTCGAGTTGGTCGATCACAGCGCGCAGCTGACGGTACTGAGGCTCGGACGCTGTGATGATCAGGGCATTGGTGGCCGGATCGGCCTGTATCTGACCACCGGTCGACGGACCGGCCGCTGCGGTGACGGCGGCGGTGGCCGGGTTGGACGCAGCACCAGGGGTGGTGGTGGCGCCGCCCGCGCTGTTGCGCACGGTGGTGCTTCCGGTGGTGCCACCGCCTCCTGAGCCGGCTTCGCCCGCCATCGCCGCCCGCAGCGTGGCAGCCATCGACACCGCGTCCGCATTCTTGAGGTAAACCACATGGATGTTGCCGGCTGCTCGGGCGCTGCTGGGTCGATCCAGCTGGGCGATCAGCGCGCGCACCAAGGCCATGCGGGCCGGATTCGCGGCACGCAGCACCAGGCTGTTGCTGCGCGGTTCGGCCAGCAGCGTGGTCTTGAAAGAAGCGTCACCGGCCTGTCCCGCCGAAGCCACCCCGGGTCCGGCGCCGGCGTCTATCAGTTTGAGGACCATAGGGGCCAGATCAGCGGCAATGGCGTGCTGCAGCGCGATCACCTCGACATCGGTGGCGCCGGCCACGTCCAGGGCGGCAATGATGCGTCCGATGCGTTGCAGGTTGTCAGAGTAGTCGGTGATGACCAGCGAGTTGTTGCCGGGGTTGACGTTGATGGTGTTGTTGGGCCCGATCAGGGGTCGCAGCACCGGCACCAGGTTGTTGGCCGACTCGTGGTTGAGCCGGAAGATCTGGGTCACGATCTGGTTGCTCGCCGGCAGTTGGCTCACGGGTCCGGCACTGACTGTGTTGCTTTGCAGTTTGGCATCGGCCTCGGGGACGATTTTGTAGAGTCCTCCGGTTTCGATCAGCGAAAACCCCTGCAGCCGCAAAGCGGCGGCGAACTGGTTGAGCGCCACCGTGGGTGGCACCGGTTTGTCGGTGTGAAGGTCCACGGTGCCCTTGACCCGTGGATCGACCACCACGTTGCGGCCGGTGATGGTCGCCATGGTGCGCGCGACCGCCTCGATCTCGGCACCCACGAAATTGAGCGTGACAGGCTCCGGGTTGCGGCGCGTCTGTGCCTGCGTAGTGGAGGTGCCCAGCGCCCCCAGCGCCAGGCCGATGGCCAAGGCGAAGGCTGCGGGGAAGGGAATCGGTTTCATGGGGTGATCCTATCGCGAAGTGTCGGTCGCGCCCGTCTCAAAACGTCAGGAGTGTGCGCTGGCCATCGCGCCGGCCAATGATGCTCAGCAGGTTGGCCAGCGCGGTTTCGTTGCCGGGTGCAGCCCTGGCTTCGCCTTGAAAGCGCAGGCGCCCACCGACCCACTGTCCCTGACCCTGGAGTTGCAAACCGCCCCGCAGGGTGTTCAGCATCAGGCTGGCCTGGTCGTTTTCTTGCTCTGCGCGCAGCTCGACGCGGTAGCTGCCCAGCGGGCGCAGCGTGGAGATTCTTGTGGCCATGTCCAGGGCTTCGATGTCGATCTGGCCGCTAAGTTGCAGTCGACCAACCTGCCATTGGGCCGAAAAACCGGACGATTGCAGCACCAGCTGGCCATCCAGCCTCAGGGTATTCCAGGGCGTGCCCAGACCGACCAGCATCGCGGCTGGCCAGCGGCTGCTGAAAGCGTTGGCTTGCAGCCTCGCACCGGCGAGGCCGGGGTGCAGCGTCAAATTGACGGGTTGTTCGGTGCAGCACGGCGACACCAGTTGCACCCGCAGCACCGGTCCGCCGGACCAGCCCGGGCCGAGCTTCCATTGAAGACCTTGCGGCAATGCGGTCTGGCCGCGGCTGCCCTCACCCCCGCTGAGCAACAGGTCCCCCTGACCGTTCCACACCGTGCCCTGGGTATTGACGATTTGCAGCGAGCCACTGGTGGCGAGATTCAGTGTCGCTGCGAGCCATCGAGCGGGTGCAAACATGAACAGTGACACCACCAGCCCGGAAACTGCGCCCAGCCATGCCCAGAGTTTGCCCTTTTGCCGCAGTGCCATCAGCCGGTTGTCCCCAGGCCCGGTCCAGCCAACACGATCTGACCAGACCAAGCGCCTGTGGTGGCGCTTCGCTGCAGTTGCGCTTGCACCGGCAGCACCCGGGCGTTGACGCGAACCTGTTGCAGCCACAGGGCCAGCGCCCCAGGAGCGATTTCCTGCAAGGTGACTGAAGCCCGGTCACCTTGCAGCGACAGTTGAGCGCCAGCGCCCATGCCACGCGTGGCTTCTTCCAGCGCGCGCATTGCCACCTCTTTGGCGGGCACTGGTGTAGCGTTCTGCGTTCGCAGCACGTCGGCGCTGGCGGCCAGTGCCCGCAGCTGTGCCAGGTCCTTGTCCACCTTGGCCTGTCGCGGTCCAGCTTTGAGCAAGGTGTCCATGGCGGGCGCCAGGGCCACCCACCAGAGCAACGCCAGCCCCACCACCCACGCGACCAGCAGCAAGGCCCGTTGCTCGCGGGGCGACGCGTTGTTCAGCGCCGAAGCAGCGCGCTGAAACAGGGGACTGAGTTCGGTTTTCTTCATTCAGGCGCCTTGGGACGCACGCGCATGGTCCCATTGTCAAGTTCGGCTTGCCAACCGCGGGCGTTCAAACTCTGTTGCACTGCTTGCAGTCTGTCGCCTGGAACATTCCACGCCCCCAGCTTCGCGTCACCTGGCGCGAAATCAATGCTGCCGACAAACGCTTCTGAGTCAGCACTCGCTGCCGCCCCCAGCACGGCCTCCAGGTCATCGGTCGACAAGGTTCCGCTGGACTGCTGCAACTGGGTCAGCGCACGGCGCATCTGGGCCGGTGCATCGACCACCACGGTGATGTCGGGGAAAGTGGTCTGCAGCAGGCCTGTCACGGCGCGCTGCTTGGCGCGCAGAGTGTCTCTCTCGGCCCAGGCCATGGCATTGAGGCCACCGATCAACGACAGCAACAAAGCGCCCAGTCCCCAACGCGCCGGGCGCCAGGCCGGGGCGCTGCGCCACTCACGCATGGTTTGTCGAAGTTTCTGACTTCGGCGCGCTCCGCTGGAAAGACTGAGGTCGAATTGCGCGAGGTTCCAGTCTGACTGGGAGCAGCGCAGCAACCAGTCTGCGCTCGGCATGAGCTCGAACTTCTGGTCGAACACCTGTTCTGCCAGCGCAGCGTTTGATGGGGTGGCCAGCCAGCGCGTGGCGGTGGCGTCCAAGGCGCTGGGGGAAAGTTCCGCGGCGCCTTGGGACGGCGTTGCGGTGCCCGCGAAGGTGTTGCTGCTCTGGGCTCTCAAGGGAATGCTGCGTACGCCCACAGCGCTGGCGGTGGCGAGCCAGACGCCATCGAACTCTTCATGGGCCCAGTGGACGGTTTCTCCAGGGGCACCGCTATCGCTCGATGTGGGCCACACAGCGGGCACGATGCGGGTGATCGGTCGGCCCGCGGCGTCAAGCACTTGCAGCCAGGATTTCAACCAGGCCTTGTCACACGCAGCCACCCAGAGCGTCTGCCCCGGGCGGCTGCCGGGCGCAATGGCGAAATGCAGCTCAGCCGGGTCATTCAGCAATTGGTCTTCCAATACGCCGTCAAGCGCTGCCCGCAGGCGCGCAGCAGCCACCTTGGGCAGCGCTGCCCTGTGCCAGGACACTGCGCGAGGAGGAAGCACCAGAATCACATCGTTGTCAGCCGGCAGCAGCGATGGTGCGCAACCACCATGCTCGGCCGCCCCCCGCCCATCGGGTGAGCGAACCCAGTCCAGCCCCGAGGTCGGGGTTGCGGGGTTGAGTGAAAAGAGGGACGGGGTGAGGATCAGCACAGTTTGTCTTGTGGGTGGTGCTGGACGCACCACGGTTTGGCACGCATTCTAGAGAGTCGCACAACTGCCAGCGTCAAGGTTGGAGTCACGACGCTGGGACGCGTTCGCGCCATTGCACCTGGGTGCCCAGACCGTTGCGCTGGATCAGAGATCGTTCCTCGATCAAGACGTCGTCCAATCGCAGTCGGGAGCGAACTTCGAAAAAGCTGCTTCGCACGTCGTGTGACTGAGGGGTTATGGTCTTGTCTGTGGCGCCCGGAATTCTGGCGATCGCGGTGGCGAGGTCTCTGAAGGGCGTCACTGTTCGGCTGCTGACCAGCTGTTGTGCCAGGGCGAGATCCAGACCGGGCACGCTGGCGCTGAGTGCCTCTGCGCTGGCGGTGTTGAGATTCAGCGGGCTGCGCACTGGCAGCACCGTGGCGTGGGGTTCCAAGGCACTCAGTGTTCGCTCGCTGAGCCCCAACCACCGCAACTGCGCAAATCGCTGCGGCACCAGGGGGGAGTTCGAGGGCTTGGGGTCGTCCAGCGCGCGCACCGTGGTGCCCAGCAGATTCGCTGCGGCAGCAGTCAGTTCCGCTGGCGGCAGGTTCAGCAGGTTGAACAGGCGGGTGAAGGTGGCCACGTCCGCGGGCGAGATTTCAGCCTTGGTGTCTGCACCCGTACCGCCGACCTTGATCAGGTTTCGGAAGTTCAGGCGCGATTGCAGGTCAATCACCTCGCCCGATAGAAACGCCGGCATCAGTTCCTCGGCACTGTTGTTTTTGTCGGCTGCCAGAAAGCTGGACAGCCTGGCCTCCTCCAGAGGTGTGGCCCAGGGCTCACCCAGATGGTCGCTGGCGCCGCTGTTCTGGTTGCCTTTTGCGTCTTCACGCAAAATCAGGCGCGCCCAGTCCAACGCCCCCAGGAGGATCCAGCTGGCCTGAACCCGGCGTCGCTCAGCCGCTTCGACTTCTGCCGAGCGCCATTGTTGCCACAGCGCAGCCGAAGCGATGGTCGCGACCAAGGCGACCGTCAACATGGCCAGCAGCAGGGCGGCTCCACGTTGGACCTTCATGGCGCCGCCGTCCTTCCCATCACCAGGGTTGGGCGCAGCCAGTCGCTGCTGATATCGCCCGACAATCCCTGACCGGCCGTCAGCGTCAAGACCAGTCGCACGGCGTTGGGCAGTTGATCCGGGTTTTGCGCATTCCCCGGGCTCACAGTGCCGATCGAAGACTGGGGGTTGCCCCAGGTATCGCCCCGGTGATAAAACAGTTGCCACTGGTCGATGGCGGCCAGTGCAATGGCACTGTCTCGTCGGTCAGCGGCCTCGGTGGTGGTGCCCGAGACAGCCCATTCCTCTGCACGTTGCCAGGCCTGCGCCAATTCATCGCGGCGAGAAACGGGCCCGGACTGCCAGCGCATCCACTGGGCCATTGGTGTGTCACCGCGCTGCATCCGCGTCCAGGCCACGACCCGGATCCCCTCGCTGGTCACTCCGCTGTCGGCCGAATCGCGGCGGGTCAGCCGCAGGACGCGGCCATCGAACGCCAGCGGAGTGAGCTCATCGGTGTCGACCACAGCGTCCAGATCGGCGGTCCATTGGCCCAGCGCCGCTTGCAGGCGCAGCAGCTCGTCTGCACGCTCCTGGGTCAGGGTCTGGGTTCGGTTCATGCCGTCAATCGAGCGCCAGCTCAGCAACGCCAGCAGTGCCATGATCGTGATCGCGACCAGCAGCTCGATCAGCGTGAAACCCCGCGCGCGCATCGAACGAGCCCCGGAAGGGGAGCCGTGCCAGGTATTGCGCCGGGCCATGGGTCAATACCTGCCCATGATGGTGGACACGCTCAACAAGCGCACGTCTGCGCCATCGACCGTTGACTCCACCATCGCATCAATGCGTCGAAAGTTCGGATTCGGGGTCGGCTGAACGGCTACGCGCAATCGCAGGGTGCGTCCCGCCTGGCTGCATTCTCCGGTGCTCTCGCCGACACCCGGCAGCTGCCGCAACAGGCGCAACCGGATGAGTTCGTTTTCTGCGCACAGCTGGGCCAGCCACTGGTCGCTCTGGCGCGAGGCAGCGCGCGTGAGCGCGGAGGTGGCCTGCGATCCTGCCGCCAATGCCACGGCCACCACGGCCAAAGCAACCAGAATTTCGATCAACGTGAACCCCAAGGCGCGCCGACTCATGGGGTGGCCACATCGGGTACCACGGCAAACGGCGCCAGCCCATTGGTACCAAGCACCAGTCGGCGATCGCCTTGAATCAGCTCGATACGCTGTGCCGCGATCAGCGGTTCAGGGCCGAGCAAGAGTTCCTGAGCATCGGGCGGCAGCACCAGACGGGCGCTGGTGGCTTCGTTCAGCCAATCGCGCGGCCGTGCCAGGGAATCGGGCCCGCCAGATTTAGCGGAAATGCCTTGAAACTCAAAACCTGACGCGGTGCTTCGCCAACGCACGGGCACCCCGCTGGTCCGGGACTGTGCCCGCGCCGATTCCAGCAAGGCGGCCAGCCGGATGGCTTCGCTGTCTAGCGCGGTGGCATTGGTGTCACGCAGTGAAAGGCTCACCCCCGCCGTGGCCAGCGCCACGATCGAGACCACAATCATCAGTTCCAGCAGTGTGAAACCGCGACAAGTCGCTCCCCCATGGGGGGCAGCGACCCGCGAGGC
Organism: Hydrogenophaga sp.; assembly: GCA_044342265.1. Lineage (GTDB taxonomy): Bacteria > Pseudomonadota > Gammaproteobacteria > Burkholderiales > Burkholderiaceae_C > Hydrogenophaga. The sequence continues at coordinate 7,319 of JBIIQD010000041.1, forward strand.
GGCGCAGCGAGGGGGCCAAAAGCTCACTGCCAACTGCCGATGTCCGCGTCCTTGCCTTCTCCGCCTGCCTGCCCATCGGCGCCAAACGACAGCACATCGATCTCGCCATTGGCCCCCGGGTTGAGGAACTGGTAAGGGCGGTTCCAGGGGTCGGCGGGCAGCTTGTCGAGGTAAGGGCGCCAGTTCGGCGGAATGGGCGCGGTTGTGGGTTTGGCGACCAGGGCGGTCAGGCCTTGCGCGCCGCTGGGATAGCGCTGGTTGTCCAGACGGTAGAGCTTGAGCGCCTGCATCAGGTTGTTGACGTCGGTGCGCGCCGCCGTGACGCGTGCATCGTCGGCGCGGTCAAGCACATTGGGCACGATCAGCGCGGCCAGCACGCCGATGATGACCAGCACGACCATCAGCTCGATCAGCGTGAAGCCGCGCTGCAGGCGGTGGCGAAGACCAGTGGGGTTGGACATGGGGGGCGTTGCGACGGCGCGGAAAAGATTCAAGTCAGGCTCCAAGGGCACGAAGGGCAGCGCCATCTGGCGCTGCCCGAGAAGGCATCCTGGCCCACAGGCGCAGGCTGAAATGCCGGGGTCGTTGGATCATAATGCGGCCATGCGCAAACTGTCCCTTTCCGCAAGGTTCCCTGGGGCTTCTGCCCGAGGGGCAGAGGCCGCCGCGTTGGCGCCTGCGCTGGCGGCTGGGCTCATGTGGCTGTTGGCGGCAGTGGTCACCTCTTACTGGTTGTTGCACCTTTGGGGTCGCTCGCCCCTGGCCCCGGTCGCCGCCATCGCCGGCAATCCGCTACAGGTGGACGCGGAGACCGTGGGGCGTGCCCTGGGCGCCGTGCCAGAAGCTGTCGTGAGCGCACCGGTGGCGCCGCCAGCGTCGTCGCGATTTCGTTTGTTGGGGCTGGTGGGCCAACCGGGTCAGCGGGGCGCCGCCTTGATCGCGGTCGATGGGCAGCCCCCGCGGCCGGTCTCGGTCGGGGATGTGGTGGACGGTGAGTGGTTGCTGCTGTCGGTCCAACAACGAAATGTCCAGCTGGGCGCGAAGCGGGGCGATCCTGCTGCCTTCGAACTGACGCTGCCAGAGACCGTTGAGTAGGCGCCAGGTCTGAGCAGTGACCTTCCTGGCGGTTGAACGAGAACCCCATGACGCTGCCGTCCTCCCCGCTTGCCTCTGCTGTGAATCCATTGGCGCAGCAGCCTTCTGACAGCTTGTTGTCTCAGCTGACCGATGAACTGCGTCGACATTCCCCGTTTGGAGAGATGAACCCCGCACACGTGCGGGCCTTCGTCCAAGCTTCCCGGCAGTGTTACTTTGCCCCTGACGAAGTGCTGGCGCAGCCCGAAGATGGACCCGCGCAGTTCTTGTATTTCATTCGCCGAGGCGCCGTGCTCGGCAAACGAGGACTCTCGAACGTGGCGGGTGGGGCCTTTGAATATGAGGCAGGCGATTTGTTTCCAATCAGCGCCGTCCTCGCCCAGCGCGCCACCACCACCGCCTACCACGCCACCGAAGACACCTTCGTGTTGCGCCTGCCGGCTGCTCAGGTGCAGGCGCTCGCGCAGCAAAGCCCGACCTTTGGTGATTTCCTGAATCGGCGGGTGTTGCTTTTTCTGGATCTTTCTCGCGCAGCCTTGCAGTCCGCCTACGCCGCGCGCGTGTTGGCGGAGCAGTCGATGGAAACGCCGCTGGAGCGCTTGTGTCGTCAACCCCCTGTGACGTGTGAGCCTGAGACGCCCCTGCGTGAGGCGCTGGATCAGATGCACCGCCTGCGCATCGGTTCGATCCTGGTGGTGGACGCCCAAATGCGGCCCCTGGGTATCCTCACCCGCAACGACGTGCTGGACCGGATCACGCTGGCCGGTGTGCCGTTGGAGCGCCCCATCGTCGAGGTCATGGTCGGGCCTGTTCACTGCCTGGAGGTCGACCGGTCGGCACAGGAAGCGGCCTTGCTCATGTCTGCCAAGGGCATTCGGCATGTGCCAGTGACCCGACAGGGGCGAGTGTGCGGTATCGTTTCCGAGCGAGACCTCTATGCCCTGCAGCGCTTGAGTCTGACTCAAGTCAGCGACCGCATCCGGCAAGCGTCGGACATGCCCGCACTTGCAACGGCGGCCGAAGACATTCGCCGCTTTGCGCGGCATCTGCTGGGCCAGGGGGTACAGGCGCAGCAGCTGACCCAGCTCATCAGTCACCTCAACGATGTGCTGACCGCCAGGCTCGTGGATCTCAAGGCTGCTGAGCATGGCCTGGACACCCGTCAGTTTTGCTGGCTCGCGCTGGGTTCCGAAGGACGCAGTGAACAGACCATCGCGACCGACCAGGACAATGCGCTGATCGTGGCTGAGGACGCCGACCGGCCTGCCCTTTTGTTGCTTGCACAGGACATCAACCAGGCGCTGGACGCCTGCGGCTACCCTCTTTGCAAGGGCAACATCATGGCTGGGAACCCCGAATGTTGTCTGAGCCTGTCGCAGTGGCAGCAACGCTTTTCACAATGGATCGAACAAGGATCGCCGCAGGACTTGCTCAACGCCAGCATCTACTTCGATTTTCGCGCCATTGGCGGCGAGTCGGCCATGGCGACCCGCTTGCGTGAGTTCGTGGTGCAGCGGGCCGCCGCCACGCCGCGCTTTGTTCGCCAGTTGGCGGTCAATGGCCTGGTGCAGGCACCCCCGCTCAATTGGCGCGGCCAGATCGACACCACGCCGATGGAAGGACACGACACGCTTGACCTGAAATTGCAAGGCACGGCCATCCTGGTCGACGTGGCCCGCCTGTACGCCTTGGCCCATGACGTGACCCTGACGGGCACCCGCGAGCGCTTTGAAGCCGTGGGGCCCAAAATGGGCGTCCCCGCGCATGAGTACCAGGCCTGGGTGACCGGGTTTGAGTTTCTGCAGATGCTGCGCCTGCGGACTCAGCTCGATGGCGAGGCCATCGCTGGCAATCCCAACCGAATCGCGGTCGACGCGCTCAATGACATCGACCGACGCATCTTGCGTGAGACCTTGCGGATGGTGCGCGGCCTGCAACAGCGCGTTCAGCTCGACTACGATCGATGAGTGCCTTGCTCGATCGGCTGCGGGCTTGGTGGGGCGGTTCAGAAGGCGAAGCGCCAGACGTCGGCCCGCAGCGCTGGGTGGTGGTCGATGTGGAGACCAGCGGCCTGGACGCCCAGCACGATCACCTGCTGGCCATCGCAGCCTTGGCTCTGTGCACCGATCCACAGCGACGGCGTGTCGAAATCGTCGTGGGCGACAGCTTCGAAGTGGTGCTGAAACAAGAGTCATTTTTCGACCGCGAGAACATTCTGCTGCACGGTATTGGCGCGCAGCGTCAACGCACAGGCATGGATCCAGCGCTGGCTTTGCAGGCTTTTGCCGATTTTGTCGGTCCTGCGCCCTTGCTCGCCTTTCACAGTGCCTTCGATCAGACTGTCATTCGGCGCCACACGCTTAAGTGGTTGGGGCGCGAACTGGACAACGCCTGGGTGGACATCGCAGACCTGTGTGC
>JBIIQD010000536.1:0-2746 GCA_044342265.1 Hydrogenophaga sp.
TCGGGCAGCTCGGAGGAGATCACCACAATGGCGCGGCCCTGAGCGGCCAAGTCGATCAGCAGTTTGTAGATCTCGCTCTTGGCACCCACGTCGATGCCTCGCGTGGGTTCGTCAAAGAACAGGATCTCGCAGTCCTGCACCAGCCATTTGGCGATGACCACCTTCTGCTGGTTGCCGCCGGACAGCAGGCGCGCGGTCTGGGTGAGCGAGGGTGTCTTGATGCGCAACTTCTCCACCATCTGCTGCGACACCTGGTGGATCGCCGCACGGTTCAGGAACATGCCCCACTTCAACCAGCGCGCCAGGCTGGGCAGGGTGATGTTCGACTCCACATCCATGCCCGTGGCCAAGCCAAAGTTCTTGCGGTCTTCAGAGAGATAGCCCATGCCCGCGCGCACCGCATCCTTGGGGGAACCAATGTGCACCCGCTGACCGCGCACGTGGATCTCGCCCGAATCCAGTGGGTCCGCACCAAACACGGCCCGCGCCACTTCGGTGCGTCCTGCGCCCATGAGGCCGGCGAAGCCCACGATTTCGCCCCGGCGCACTGAAAAACTCACGTCACGGATGGCTCTGCCCCGGTTCAGGCCGCGCACTTCCAGCAGCACCTCATTGGCCGATGTGTCGGGGATGCGCTTTTCGGCGTGCTCCAGATGACGCCCCACCATCATCTCGATCACCTGTGCCATCGGGGTGTTGGCTGGCACAGTGTCGACCGTGGTGCCGTCGCGCATCACGGTGATGCGGTCGGCGATGCGTTGAATCTCGTCCATCTTGTGCGAGATGTAAACAATGCCCACGCCCTCAGCCTTCAGCTGGCGAATGATGCGGAACAGCTCGTCGATTTCGGCGTTGTTCAGCGCGGCCGTTGGCTCGTCCATGATGAGCACGCGAGTCTTGAACGACAGCGCCTTGGCGATCTCCACCATCTGCTGGCGCGCCACCGTGAGCTCACCGACCGGGGTGGTGGGTATGAGCGCGAGGTGCAGGCGATCGAACAGCGCCTGGGTCTCGCGGTTGAGCCGCACTTCATCCAGCAGCAGGCCCGCGGCCTTGCGCGGCTCACGCCCGAGGAAGATGTTCTGCGCGGCGTTGAGGTGCGCCATCAGGTGCAGTTCCTGGTGGATGATGCCGATTGCCAGCGACTGCGCGTGCGCCGGGCTTTGAATTTCCACCGGCTCGCCGTCCATTCGCACCTCGCCGCTGTCCTTGCGGTACACACCCGCCAGGATCTTCATCAGCGTTGACTTGCCCGCGCCGTTTTCACCCATCAGAGCGTGAACTTCCCCCGGGCGCAGGTCGAACCGCACCCCATCCAGGGCCTTGACGCCGGGGAAGGATTTGTTGAGGTTCTGGACCGAGATCAGGGGTGTCACGGGGAGTGGCGTTCTGTTCAGATGGTCACGCCGCCATCGACCAGCAGCGTTTGCCCGGTCACAAAGCGCGATTCGTCACTGGCCAGGAACACCACCATGGGCGTGATGTCGTCCACCGTGGCCAGGCGGCCCATCGGCTGGCGGGCGATGAAGTCTTTTTCGGCCTGCACCGGATCGGCCGCCGAAGCAATGCGTCCCCGCAGGGAAGGTGTATCCACCGTGCCCGGGCACAGCGCATTGGCACGCAGGCCCAGCTTCACATAGTCGGCCGCAAGCGATTTGGTCAGCCCGATCACGGCCGCCTTGGTGGCTCCATAGGCGCAGCGGTTGGCAAAGCCTTTGATGCTCGACGCCATCGACGCCATGTTGATGACCGACACGCTGCAAGCCTGCGTGCGTGCCTTCTCCAGCATGGCCGGCATGAAGGCGCGCGTCATGCGAAACATGCTTTTGACGTTCAGGTCGAAGCTCAGGTCCCAATCTGCCTCGGAACAGTCGAGCAGACTGCCGTTGGCCACCATGCCCGCGCAATTGAACAAAGCATCCAGCGCAGGAGTGCGCTGCGCCAGCGCTTGCAACGCGTCGCCATCGCGCACGTCCAGCAATACCGTCTCGATGCCAGGATGCTCAGTGGCCAGCTGTTCCAGCAGGGGCTGATTGATGTCGGTGGCAATCACACGGGCGCCTTCAGCCGCGCAGGCCAGGGCGCTGGCGCGGCCGATCCCCTGCGCCGCAGCAGTAATGAGCAGCGTTTTTCCCGCCAGACGACCTTCACTCATACGGGAAACCTCGGTTGATTAAATTCACAGATGAACAAATAATCCATGTATGAACTTGATAATAGAGGCAATTGCATGGGTAACTTCTCGGGAGTTTCCCTAGGCAGGACCTGCGTTACAAAGCGGCTCAACCCAAGACACCCCATAGCGAGAACAGCATGCAAGTCCCGGCCCCCAAACCCCGCGGACGCCGTCCCAAGACAGACGCCGCGCCCGATACCGTCACCACCGACGACCGCTACCGAGCGCCTGCGCTGGACAAGGGGCTGGACATCCTGGAATTGCTGGCCACGCAGCCACTGGGCCTCACGCGGGCCGAAATCGTCAAGGAGATGGACCGCAGCCCCAGCGAGATCTATCGCATGCTCGAACGCCTGGTGGCGCGCCAGTACGTGATACGCAACCCCTCAGGCGACCGCTACGCATTGAGCCTCAAGCTGTTTGCACTGGCCCACATGCACCCGCCGTTGAGCCGTCTGATCAACCAGGCGTTGCCGGTCATGGACGACTTCACCCGCAAGGCCGAGCAGTCGTGCCACATGGGGGTCTATGACCGCGGCAACGTGCTGATCAGTGCCCAGGTCAACAGCC
>JBIIQD010000538.1:0-2734 GCA_044342265.1 Hydrogenophaga sp.
CCGCGCAGGCCGAATTTGCTGGCGCTGTACACGCTGTAGCCCGGCAGACCGATGGCCCCCAGGGTCGAGCCGACGCAGATCACCTGCGCGGCGCGCTGGGCCAGCAGGTGCGGCAGCAGGCTGCGCGTGAGCAGCATGGGCGCGATCAGGTTGGTCTGCATTACCGCCGCCACCTCATCGGGCGTCGCGTCCTGAAGGCGGCCGAACGATGGCAGCCCGGCGTTGTGCACCAGTACGTTGCAGCGCCAGGCGCTGGCCTGGGTCGCGAGCGCGCTGAGGTCGGCCAGGTTCGTCAGGTCGGCGACGGTGTGGTCGACCTGGGTCGCGCTGGCAGCACTGGCCTGGCGCAGCTGACTCGCAAGTTCTTGCAGCCGGGTGCCGGAGCGGCCAACCAGCATCACCGTTGCGCCAGCCCGCAGCAGCGCCTCGGCCGAGGCGGCCCCGATGCCGCCGGCCGCGCCAGTGATCAGCACCCGTGCGTCGGCGGCCTTCATGCGGCCACCGCCTCGCGCGCTGGCCGGGCCGCACCCGCCTCGGGCAGCGGCAGGCCGCGGAACACGTCGCCATACAGGCGGAAGAACGCGCGGGCAGCGTGCACAATGTCGGCCTGGTCCTGCGGGTCGTCGATGCGGTCCATCAGCAGCTGGAAGTGGGCGGTGTGCTCCAGGTCCAGCGTGCCGTGCGAGCGCAGATAGCTGAAGGCCGCGTCGGGCAGGTTCAGCGGCTTCTGGATGCTGTCGGCCGCCAGCAGCGCCAGCGAGACGCTGGTGCCTTCGAGCACATGCACCATGCCGAAGAAGCCCAGCGGGTTGCGGCGCTGGATGGTGTCGTAGGCGTAGGCGACCATCACCTCGGCGGCGTGGCCAGGCTGGCCGTGGCGCACCGCCTCGGCATCGGCCCCGCAGGCGCGGATGTCGTCCAGGATCCACTCTTCGTGGCCCCTCTCCTCCTCGATGTACTCGTCCAGCGCTGGTGCCAGCCAGGCGTGGTGCACCGGCAGCGCGGCCTTGAAGGTCTGCAGCAGCGGCACCGTGTGCTTGACGTGGTGGTAGGCCTCGGTGAGGAAGGCGACGTAGCTGGGCAGCGAGACTTCGCCGCGCAGGCAGCCCTGGATGATGGGCGCTGACAGCAGGCCCATGCGGGCCATCTCGGTCTGTTGGAGCAACTGGGCGTGAAAGGACATGGATTCTCCTGAAATCAAGGGTGTCAGACAGTGGCGCTCAGACCCGCTTCCTGGCCGAGCGCATTCGCATGCAACGACAGGATGGCATCGCGCTGAGGGCGCCCGTTGGCGGTCGCCATGCCAGCATCGGCACTGAACGGCGCCAGCGCACGCACCCAGTGCAGCACGCGGGCGTAGTCAGGCAAAGAATGGTTGGCGGAGTCAATCTCGGCTTGGATTGCCGCATCGGGCATTTCGGTGACCACAGGCCAGATCACCGCCGACAGCGACGGCTCGCCATCACCGAACACCACCGCCTGTGCAATGTTCCGGCCACCGCGCAACGCCGTCTCGACCCATTCGGGCGAGACATTGCGACCATAGGCTGTGATGAGCACGTGTTTGAGGCGACCTCGAACGTGTACAAAGCCATCTGCGTCAATCTCACCCAGGTCGCCCGTGGGCCACCAATCTGTTTCCATCGGAGGCTGGCCGAGGTAACCCACGAGCAAGCCTCCGGCGATCTCGATCTCGCCGCGCGAATGGATCCGGACCTGCGCATGCGGCAGTGGGCGACCAGCGCTGCCGGGTTTGTCAGCGCCTGGCAGGTTCAGTGTCTGCACCGACGCGCCTTCGGACAGCCCATAACCCTCATAAGCGGGGATACCCAATCTGCGCGCCGCCAAAAGCAGCGGTGCACCCACTGCCGCACCACCGACCGCCACCAGACGCAGGCCTTGCGGCGCCGCGCGGCCCTGCTGCAGGAGCCAGCCCACCCAGGCGCGCAGCATCTGTGGCAGCAGGATCAGGCTGTGCGGTCCGTAACGCTCCAGGGCGGCATTGAACACCGACGGATCAAACAACGACGACCCTTTGAGCCCCAGCTCGGCCAGCGGCGGCACCAGGCACTCGGCACCGCGCGCCAGCGGCGCCATGACACCTGCCACGTTTTCCAGCAGCACGGCCAGCGGCAGCGCGCACAGGTGGCGGCGAATATCCAGCGGCTCCAGCGCCTGCACCAGCCCATCGCGCACCCGGTGCAGGGCCTGCGAGCTCAGGCACACGCCTTTGGGCGTGCCGGTGGTCCCCGAGGTGAAGGTCAGCTTGGAGGTGCCCGATGGGATGGACAGGCCCTGTGCCGACAGGCGAAGCGCTCTGACCGATTGGCCGGCGATTTCCAAGTCCTCGCACACCGCCTGCGGCCAACGGTCGTCCAGCGGCGCAACGGTCATCAAGGTATCGACGCCGGCCGCTTGCAAGGCATGTGCGGTCTGGGCTGGCGTGAAGAACAGCGGCAGCGGCACATGCACCACACCCGCCTTCTCTGCAGCCAGGTCGGCGACCACCCACGGTATGCCATTGTCCAGCAGCGTCGCCAGGACCCGAGTCTCCAGCGCGCGCAAGCGTGCAGCCAGTGCCTTCACTTCGTGGTCCAGCGCCTCGCGGGCCAGGCTACGCTGACCGTCGCCGAGGGCGAACTCTGCACCCGCCGTCATGCGTCCAGGCCCTTGGTCTGGCGACGCTGCAGCCAGCGCAGTGCGGGCTGCATTTGCCCTGCCAGCACCACCGGGT
>JBIIQD010000539.1:0-2730 GCA_044342265.1 Hydrogenophaga sp.
GAGGTCAAGGATACAGTCCGCGCAGGTCGCGGGCGTGCAGGATGCGCTTGCAGGCCACGATGAAGGTCGCGGTGCGCAGGCTCACCTTGTTGTCCTGGGCCACCTGCCAGACGGCGGCGAAGGCGCCTTTCATGATCTTCACCAGGCGCTCATTGATCTCGTCCTCGCTCCAGAAGAAGCTGGAGAAATCCTGCACCCACTCGAAGTAGCTCACAGTGACGCCGCCAGCGTTGGCGATCACGTCGGGCAACACCAGGATGCCGCGGTCGTGCAGGATGTCGTCGGCCTGTGGCGTGGTCGGGCCGTTGGCGCCCTCGATGATCATCTTGGCCTGGATGCGGCCGGCGTTGGCTTCGGTGATCTGCTGCTCCAGTGCCGCCGGGATCAGGATGTCGCAAGGCACGGTCCAGAAAGCGTCGTTGTCCATCACCTCCGCGCCGGCAAAACCGGCCACCGTGCCGGCACGTGCAACGTGAGCCAACAGCGCCGGCACGTCGAGCCCGGTGTCGCGCACGATGGTGCCGCCGTGGTCTTGCACCGCGACGATTTTGGCGCCCGCTTCGGCAAACAGTTTGCCCGCCACGCCGCCCACGTTGCCAAAGCCCTGCACGGCCACGCGGGCCTTGCTGATGTCCATGCCAATGTGTTTGGCCGCTTCCACGCCCACGGTGAACACGCCGCGTCCGGTGGCTTCGCGGCGGCCGAGCGAGCCACCCAGATCGACCGGTTTGCCGGTGACCACGCCGGTCGCGGTCGAGCCTTCGTTCATCGAATAGGTGTCCATCATCCAGGCCATCACCTGCTCGTTGGTGTTCACGTCGGGCGCCGGGATGTCCTTGGTCGGGCCGATGATGATGCCGATCTCGCTGGTGTAGCGGCGGGTGATGCGTTCGAGTTCACCGATGGACAGCTGGCGCGGGTCCACCCGGATGCCGCCCTTGGCACCGCCGTAGGGCACGTTGACGGCGGCGTTCTTGATCGACATCCAGGCCGACAGCGCCATCACCTCGGACAGGGTCACGTTCTGGTGGAAGCGCACGCCGCCCTTGCCAGGGCCACGGCTGGTGTTGTGCTGCACGCGGTAGCCTTCGAAGTGGGCCACGGTGCCGTCGTCCAGGTGGATCGGCACGTCGACGATCAGGGTGCGCTTGGGGCGCTTGAGGGTGTCGACCCAGCGTGCCAGGTTGCCCAGGTAGGGCGTGACGCGGTCGACCTGCTGCAGGTAAATGCCCCAGGGGCCAAGGTTCTGCGGATCGAGGTAGGAGGGCAGTGCGTTGGTGAAGGCGGCGGGGCTGTTGGCCACGGCGCCTGCCGGGTGCGTTGCTTGTGACATGAGCAGGGGTTCCTTGTGGGTGAGCGTATCGATGCCGGGTGGGATCGATGGTCGCGACTGTACGGAGCGCCTCTTGCACTGTCCAAGGCTGAGTTTCCATCTGGTTATGCGTTCGGCGCATAACCTTGCCTTCACGCGTTGAACTGCAGCGCCGCCAGACCGGCGTAGACGCCCCCTTTGGCGACCAGATCCGTGTGTGTGCCTTGTTCCACGATGCGGCCGTGGTCCAGCACAATGATGTGATCGGCCTGTTGCACGGTGGCCAGGCGGTGGGCAATCACCAGTGTGGTGCGGTGCTTCATGGCTGACTCCAGCGCGGCCTGCACCATGCGTTCGCTCTGCGCGTCCAGTGCGCTGGTGGCTTCGTCGAGCAGCAGCAGCGGCGGGTTCTTCAGCATGGCGCGCGCGATGGCGATGCGCTGGCGCTGCCCGCCCGACAAGCGCACGCCGCGCTCGCCCAGAAAGGTGTCGTAGCCTTCCGGCAGTTCGACGATGAACTCGTCGGCGAAGGCGGCAGTCGCTGCAGTCCTGACCTCCTCGTCGCTGGCCTCCGGTTTGCCATAGCGGATGTTTTCCATCGCGCTGCTGGAGAAGATCACCGGGTCCTGCGGGACGATGCCGATGCGCTGGCGCAGGTCCTGCAGCCCCATTCGTTGAACGGGCACACCGTCCAGCGTAATGGAACCCGACGCGGGATCGTAGTAACGCAGCACGAGACCGAACACCGTGGACTTGCCGGCGCCACTGGGACCGACCAGGGCGACGGTCTGCCCAGGCTTCACCTCCAGCGATACGTCGGTCAACGCTGCCTGCGCTGGCCGCGAAGGGTAGTGAAACGTGAGGTGGTCAAAGCGCAAGGCGCTGCCGCCCGTTATCTTGGGGGGCGTCTGAGGATTTGGCGGCGATTGCACCGGCGAGGCCATTGCCAGCAGTTCCATCAGGCGTTCGCTTGCACCTGCTGCGCGCAGCATTTCGCCATACACCTCGCCCAGCACGGCCACCGCCCCTGCAAGGATGACGATGTAGACCACGGTTTGGCCCAAATGGCCGGCGCTGATTTCACCCGCGATCACCGCTTGCGTACCCTGGTACAGCCCCCACAGCAGCAGGGCGGCGGTGCTGATGATGATGAAGGCAATCAGTGTGGCGCGAGCGCGGCTGCGGCGCACGGCCGTGCGGAAAGCGTTGTTGGTGGCGGCGGAAAAGCGTTGCGACTCGCGGTCTTCGGCGGCGTAGCTTTGCACCACCGGGATGGCGTTGAGCACCTCGGCGGCGATCGCGCTGGAGTCGGCCACGCGATCCTGGCTGGCGCGCGAGAGCTTGCGAACGCGCCGCCCGAACCACATGCTGGGCAACACCACCAGCAGCAGGATGAGCCCCACCTGCAGCATCACATA
>JBIIQD010000541.1:0-2727 GCA_044342265.1 Hydrogenophaga sp.
CTTTCAGGGCCTTACAGCGCATCCATCACAGCGCGAGCGCGCGGCCAGTCGTTTCCGTCGATCGTGGTTCAGGGGCGCACGCCGCAGCTGGTGCTGGGGGTATCGCGCAAGTCGATGGCTGGGTTTCGCGATCTGCGTGACCTGCGGGGTCGAAAGCTGGCGGTGACCGCTATGGGCTCGGCGGGGCACCGGATGATCCTCACGCTGATGGCCAACGCGCGCATGGAGGCCAATGCTGTTCAACTCGTACCTTTGAGCAGCCCGACGGCCGCGCTAGCGAACTTTCGCAACGGACTGGTGGACGCCATGTGCTACACCGACCCGGTGATCACGCAACTGGAGCAAGATGGGGCGTTACGCGTGGTGGCCGACACCCGAACTGTGCGCGGCAATGCCGAGGTGTTTGGCGGACCGATGCCGGCGGGGTGCCTCAGTGTGTCGACCGACTACTTGACCAACCATGGCGCGGAGTGCCAGGCGATGGTGGATGCCATGGTTCGTGCCCTCAAGTGGCTGCAGACGGCGGGTCCGTCGGACATCAACAAGACGGTGCCCGAGGGCTATTTTCAAGGCGACCGGGCCCTCTACCTCGCAGCCTTCAGCCGGGCGCGCGAGGCATGGACACCAGACGGGCTGATGCCTGAAGGAGGACCGGCCACCATGGCGCGTGTGCTTTCGCGCCTTGGCGAAGCCCCTGCATCTCTCAAGGTGGACCTCTCTCAGACCTACACCAATGTCCTGGCCCTCAAGGCCAAGGCCCGTTTCCGACTTTGATTTGCCGTGTACAGAAGTCGACTGACATCAGTCGCTGGTTTTTTTGCGTTTGTTTTTGGACCTTTCGCCCGCGGCAGCGACCCTGACATCAGGTCGCTTTGCTTTGGCGGTGGCACCTTTGCTGGGCTGCCTAGCCTTGGCCTGTGAACGGGCTTTTGACGAGGACTTGGCAGTCGCTTTGCTGGCGGGTTTGCCGCGGTTGGCCTTGGCAACCTTCGCCTTGGCGTGCTGAGGGGCCGCTTTTCGGGTGGGAGAGGTCTCAGCGGCGACGACAGACCGGGTCAGCATCAGGTTAACGCGTTGCCCAGCCTTGAGCCTGGCGCCGACCGGCAAGCGGTTCCAGCTGGCCGCGCTGACCGCGCTGACACCATAGCGCTGGGCCAGTGTTGCCAGCGTATCCCCTTTGCGCGCGCGCACCACAGTGCGCCGGACAATCGCTTCTGGCGTCAGGCTGAGCCGGGCGTTGTCGGCCACGAACTCGCTGACATCCCGGTCGCGCGATCCGCTGCGACGCACCAGCAAGCTGGAGCCCGATTGCACCTTCATGCGTGGCGGAATGTTGTTGACCTCACGCAGCTCTGATTCGCTCATGCCAACCTGGTTAGCCACCTGGGCAACGGTCATGGTGGCGGGTGCGACCCAAGCGGTCCAGCTGGCTGTGGCACCGCGGTGGGCGCTGAGACGGTCCTCAAACACCTTGGCGTTGTCCCAGGGAAGCAGGATGTTGGGGGTGCCCGCCGCCATCACCACCGGCTGCTTGATCGACGGATTGAGCGTCCGGAAATCGCGCTCGTTGATGCCTGCCAGGCTGGCGATCAAGACCACATCGATATCGCGCGTGAGCTTCACTGTGTCAAAGAAAGGGTGGTTGCCAATGTCCGGCAGCCGCGCGCCAAAGGCCTCAGGGCGGGCGACGATGTTTTCCACCGCCTGCAGCTTGGGCACGTACATGCGCGTCTCAAGAGGCATGTTGATGTCGGTGTAGGCGGTGGGCAGTCCTGCTTGCTGGTTGCGCGTGATTGCGCGGTTGACGTTGCCTTGGCCCCAGTTGTAGGCCGCCAGTGCCAGGTGCCAGTCGCCAAAGCGTGCGTGCAATTGCTCCAGGTAGTCCAGCGCAGCGCGGGTCGAGGCCAGCACATCGCGCCGGTCGTCGCGGAACACGTTTTGTTTGAGGTCGAAGGACTGACCCGTGGCGGGCATGAATTGCCACATGCCAGCGGCACGGGCGCTGGAGACGGCTTGCGGATTGAAAGCGCTTTCAATGAATGGGAGCAAGGCCAGCTCCATCGGAAGATTTCGCCGTTCGATTTCTTCGACGATGTGGAACAGGTATCGTCCCGAACGCTCGGTCATGCGCTGAATGTAGTCAGGGCGGGCTGTGTACCACTGTTCGCGATCCCTCACCAGATCGCCCTCGAGGTTGGTCATGGTCAGGCCGCGCCGGATCCGGTCCCAGATATCCAGCGGGGCCGAGAGCATGGTCACGGTCGGGGGTGCCGCTGACGCAAGCGCAATTTCGCTCAGCGGGGCGTAGGGTGGCAGCTCCGCGCGGGGTTCGGGGGACGCAAGGACCACTGGCGCTTGCGGCGCCGGCTTGAGGATCACCGTCTGCACGGCGGGCGCCGCAGGTGGCGGCGAAGGAAGAGGGGCGCTGGCGCAGGCGCTCAGCAAAGCAAACAAGCCCACAACCATCAAAGACAGCAAGGGTCGTGGTGCGCCATGGCGCGAATGCACATACATCATGAATTATTGGAAGACGTTTTTCCAGGCCCGCAGCGTGGTGAACACGCCCAGCGGGCCAGGCGGGGTCATGGGGTCGTGGGCTCGCGCCGAGCGTTCCAGCGCCGGCGCATCCGAGCGCAGGAAGGGGTTGATCTGCTTTTCCAGTCCTATGGAGCTGGGCAGGGTGGGAAGGTTCCGTGCCCGCAGCGCCTGGCACTGCACCGCATAGTC
>JBIIQD010000540.1:0-2727 GCA_044342265.1 Hydrogenophaga sp.
TCGTACCAGCGGCAGTTCTTGATGGTCGCGCACACCGCCAGCGCAGCCGCGCCGTTGCCGTGCACCTCGCAGTTCATGCCAAAGGATTCGGCCAAGTGCGCCACCTTCAGTGTGGGAGTGATGCCGCCGACGCCGGGCACGCCGGCCCGCAGGATGTCGCACGCCCCGGCCTTGACCCACTCGGCCCGGCTGTGGTGCTTGCCCGACAGGCTCTCGGGCCCCAGCAGGGGCACGTCGAGCTGGTTGGCCAGCCAGACATAAGAGGACATGCTTTGCTCGTTCATCATTTCTTCGAACCAGGCAAAGTTCAGCCGCTCCAGCGCGCGCCCGATCTTCAAGGCGTCGGTGCGGCTGTAGTTGTGGTAGCCGTCGATCATCAGCTCGATGTCTGGGCCGACGGCCTCGCGAACCGCTTCGCAGGCCTTGATGTCCATGGCCGGATCGGGCGCGAAGCGCACCGGCGGCATCCAGGTGTGCAGCTTGATGGCCTTGTAGCCTCGGGCCACCAGCTTTTCAGCAAAGGCCGCGTATTCTTCGGGTGTCGACAGCCCGCCCCGGATCTCGTCGCCACACATCGTGCTGCCGTAGGCAGGCACTTTGTCGCGGTATCCACCGAGCAGTTTGTAGACGGGCTGCCCCAAGGTGCGGCCCGCCAAGTCCCACAGCGCTTGCTCGATGGCGGCTAGTGCGCGGTCTGTCAGCTGGCCCGCGCTGCCGCGCTGCCAGTGTTCCAGCGCCATCCACAACTGCTCGCGCATGAACGGGTCCTGGCCCACCAGCACCTTGCGGGCGAATGTGTTCATCACATGCGGGCGCACCACTTCGACCGGCGCGAACGAATGGCCCTGGTGGCCGGTGTCGGTGGTGATGGTGACCATGGCAAGCCTGGCCAGTGTCTCCGGCCCCGGGTGCGAATGGCCGGCTGCATCCACCGAGCGATGGCTCGGATAGGTGAAGACGGTGCAGCCAATGCTTTCGATTTTCATAAACGCCAATAGCTTGTGTGACAACTGATGTGGGCAATCTTACCTAAGACGTCAGACGACTGTACATAAGGTAAACCCGAACTTGTGGGTCTCGCAGAGGCAAGACGACTGGCCTGATGCCGCCGCATGGGTATAGTGCGCAGCATCCACAAGAGGTCCGTCATGAACGTCCTTGCCCAAGCCCGTCGAGCAAAAGCCAAGAGTCAGCCGCAGCGTGTGGTTGATGGTGTGCTGGCTCGCATCCAGGACGGTAGCCTCAAGCCAGGTGACCGCGTGCCGCCAGAGCCCGAGCTTATGCGGGAGTTTGAGGTGAGTCGCACCGTCGTGCGCGAAGCGATGTCAAGTTTGCAAGCTGCTGGGTTGGTCGAGACCCGCCACGGCATTGGCACGTTTGTGCTTGAGCAGAACTTTCATGCGCCATTGCTGGGCAAAGCTCCAGGCAAAGTCAAACTTCGCGAAAAGCTCGCCATGCTAGAGCTGCGCATCAGTCTGGAGTCCGATGCAGCCAGCCTGGCGGCCGTTCGCCGTGCGGAGGAACACCTGGTCGGAATGCGCGAGGCACTCAAGGACTACGATGTGCAGCGGCGACTGGGCACCAGCACCACCGATGCCGACTACCGCTTTCACATGCTGATTGCCGCAGCCACCGGCAACCCGTATTTCGAGGAAGTCTTGGCCAACCTGGGCAGCGCAACCATGACTTATCGGGGGCCGGACGGCACCGGCGGCGAGGGGTCAAGCGCTGCCGACACGTCGCGTACCCGACCGTTTGGTGAGCCTTTGAAGGTGCTGGCTGATGGGAAAGAAATCACCCAGCAGGAGCACGAGGCGATCTTTGAAGCCATTCGCCGGCGCGACGCGGCCGCTGCGCGCGCTGCCATGTTCATGCATCTGAGCAATAGCCGCGAGCGTCTTCGCAGCAAGGTTGAGGCAGGCTGATCAAGGCTGCGAAAGGGATGCCCTAGGGCTTTCGTTCGGGTTAGCCCCAGTTATTCACTCACTTGATCCCGATAGAATGTCACAAGTCGTCAGACGACTGACGGCATATGACGACTCACCGAGCCGTCATGCCTTTGACCATCCACCTTCGGAGACATGAAATGAAACGTTTGCATCGGGCCGTCGTGCCCATGGCCCTGATCGCGCTGACCTCAACGGCATGGGCGCAATCCAGTGTCACCCTATCCGGGCGCGTTGATTTGGGGTTGAAGCGGGCGCCCGCTGATCTGACCAAGGGCACCAACAGCGTGACTGCTTTGGACGAAAGCTCCAATGGGCGGCTGCAGTTCTCGGGCCGCGAGGACTTGGGCTCGGACCTGACGGCCTTCTTTGTGCTCGAAACCCGTTTCAACGCCGACACTGGCGTGCTTACGGAGCCCGCCGTGTTCTGGCGTGACAAAGCCTGGGTGGGTCTGTCGGGCAAAAGCTGGGGCGAATTCAAGCTCGGACGGGTGCATTCACCCCAATTCGGGGTTTCCACTGCAGGCCGCTATGAAGCGTTTTCGGGTGACAGCTACGGATCCATGGGCAGTCGCGGTGCGGTGGCTGCGAACCAGTGGAACAACTCCATCTACTACACCACCTCCACCTTTGGCGGTTTCAATGCAGGTTTGGTGTACCAGGCCGGTGAGGCGGTGGTGGCCAACGGCGTTGGCGCCCATTTGGCCTATGCCAAAGGTCCCTTCGCGGCAGCCGCTTCCTACCAGAGCGAGCAAGACCGCTGGGTGGCCGCCGGCACTGT
>JBIIQD010000043.1:0-10674 GCA_044342265.1 Hydrogenophaga sp.
AGCAGCGCCAGCACGGAGGGATTGAGCTGGATCGTGGCAGGCACCGGTTCAAGCCGACGCACCCGGGCCTCGACCACCGAAGCGAACAGATCCAATCGGCTGTTGGTGGCGGCTTTGAGGCTGCTTTCACCCTGCGTAAAGCTGCGCTGGTATACGGTGGTGCCGGTGATGGCCACAACCGCCAGGCCCAGCAGCACCAGCGAGAGCCGTCGCGCCAACCAACCCACGCGCGGCCTACCCGGCACAGGGGAAGCGGTTGGCAAGGTTGACGCAGCGGCTGGTAGGTTCAATGGGACAGGATCTTGGAGAGGAAGTCTTTGGCACGCGGCGAGCGAGCGTTGGGATTCCCGAAAAACTCGTCGCGGGGACAATCTTCCACGATCTTGCCCGCATCCATGAAGATCACGCGGTTGCTGACCTTTTTCGCAAAGCCCATTTCGTGCGTCACGCACATCATGGTCATGCCTTCGTTGGCCAGCTGCACCATCACGTCCAGCACCTCGCCCACCATCTCGGGGTCCAGCGCCGAGGTCGGTTCGTCAAACAGCATCACGATCGGGTCCATGCTCAACGCGCGCGCAATCGCCACCCGCTGCTGCTGCCCGCCAGAGAGCTGACCGGGAAACTTGTCCTTGTGCGCCATGAGGCCCACGCGGTCGAGCATCTTCAGACCCCGAGCCTTGGCCTCGTCCGCGTTGCGACCCAGCACCTTGATCTGCGCTATGGTCAGGTTCTCAGTCACCGACAGGTGCGGGAACAGTTCGAAATGCTGGAACACCATGCCTACGCGCGAGCGCAGCTTGGGCAGCTTGGTCTTGGGGTCGGCGATGCTGATGCCATCGACCACGATGTCGCCCTTCTGGATAGGTTCGAGCGCATTCACGGTCTTGATGAGCGTGGACTTGCCGGAACCCGAGGGGCCGCAAACCACCACCACCTCGCCCTTCTGGATGGCGGTCGTGCAGTCGGTCAGTACCTGGAAACTGCCATACCACTTGGAAACGTTTTGGATATCAATCATGGTTTTCTATCGTTCGGGCTGAGTCTGTCGAAGCCTCAGCGGATGATGGCGATCTTCTTCTGCAGGCGACGCACCAGCATCGACAGCAAGAAGCAGATGACGAAATAGACGGCGGCGGCGACCAGGTAGGTCTCCACCGGGCGGTTGAAGTTCTTGCCCGCCACTTCAAAGCCCTTGAGCAGGTCGTAGGCGCCGATGGCGTAGACGAGCGAAGTGTCCTGGAACAGGATGATGGTTTGCGTCAGCAGCACCGGCAACATGTTGCGAAACGCCTGCGGCAACACCACCAGCTGCATGGTCTGGCCGTAGGTCATTCCCACTGCGTAGCCCGCATGCACTTGGCCCTTGGGCACGCTCTGGATGCCTGCGCGCATGATCTCCGAGAAGTACGCCGCCTCGAACAGCGTGAAAGTGATCATGGCGCTGAGTTCGACGCCCATGGGCTTGCCGATCAGCAGCGGGATCAGCAGAAAGAACCACAGAATCACCATCACCAGCGGAATCGACCGCAGGGTGTTGACGTAGAACGCGGCTGGTATGACCAGCCACTGCTTGCCCGACAACCGCATGAGCGCGAGCACAGTGCCCAGTGCGATGCCGCCGATCATGGCGACCAAGGTGAGCTGCACTGAGAAGATCAGCCCATCGAGCACAAAGCTCGTGAGCACTTCCCCGCTCAAAAAAGAAAAGTCAAGATCCATGTCAGTGACCTCCGATCATGCCGGGCACCTGCACCCGGTGTTCGATGAACAAGGCGATGCGGTTGATGGCGAAGGCAGAGATGAAGTACAGGCCCGTGACGGCCAGGTACACCTCGATGCCGCGCGAGGTTTCTTCCTGCGCCTGCATGGCGAACATCGTCAGCTCGGCGATCGACACGGCAAACGCCACCGAGGAGTTCTTGATGATGTTCATGCTTTCGCTGGTCAGCGGCGGAATCACGATGCGAAACGCCATCGGCAGCAGCACGTAGCGGTAGGTCTGCGGCAAGGTCAGGCCCATCGCCAAACCTGCGTAACGCTGGCCCTTGGGCAGGCTCTGGATGCCCGCGCGCACCTGCTCGGCGATGCGGGCCGAGGTGAAGAAGCCCAGCGCGAAAACCACCAGCAGAAAGCTGGGCGCCTCCTTGAGCGCCGGGATCAGCGACGGCAACACGTGGTACCAGAGGAAGACCTGCACCAGCAGCGGAATGTTTCGGAACAGCTCGGTCCAAGCGTTGCCGACGGCCACCAGCAGCTTGCTAGGCGTGGTGCGGAAGATGCCCATCAGCGAGCCCGTGACCAGCGCTACCACCAGCGCGAGCAGAGCAACCGAGAGCGTCCAGCCCCAGGCCGACAGCAGCCAGTCCAGATAGGTGATGTCGCCGCCATCGCCAAAACAGCGCGGACGGATCTCACCGTCGATGGTGTCCTTGCAGAACACCTGCCAATCCCAAGCCATAGGCTTCAACTCCAAAAAATCATTCCAAACAATAAAAACTGTCGCTATTCGTCCATGCGCGAAATGTCAGTCAATCAACGTCCTAGCTTTCATCCTTTCAGTCGCATGGGCTGAGTAAGATTCTCGGGAATCAGCAGGGCATTCATATCCTCAACAGACATGATGCCGAGAAGTTGCGCAGTCTCGGCAATCGAGTTTCCAGTCGTGAGAGCTGACTTGACAATTTGGGCCGACTTCTCGTAACCAATGATTGGATTCAAGGCCGTCACAAGGGTGACGGATTCCGCCACGCGCTTGGCCAACAAGTCATGGTTTGCCTCGATTCCCTCGATGCAATTGATACGCAATGTTTCGCATCCTCGAATCAAATGGGCAATGCTCTTGTGCAGGGACCAACCCATGATGGGTTCAAAGGCATTGAGTTGCAGCTGCCCTGCTTCACTGGCCATGGTGATCGCCACATCATTGCCAATGACCTCGAAGGCTATTTGATTCATCACTTCCGGAATCACCGGATTGACCTTGCCCGGCATGATAGAAGAGCCAGCTTGCCGAGCTGGCAATTTGATATCACCAAAACCCGATTGGGGGCCTGAGGACAAAAGTCTGAGGTCGTTGCAGATTTTCGATAGCTTGCAAGCCACCCGCTTGAGGGTGCCGGAGAGTTGGACAAATGCTCCCGTATCCTGAGTGGCCTCTATGAGATTGGGGGACTGCCTGATGGCCACACCGCTGTAGGACTGAAGGTACTGAACGGCCAGGAGGCCATAGTCAGCCGGCGCATTGATCCCGGTGCCGATGGCCGTAGCGCCCAGGTTGACTTCTTCAATCAGGCTACGCGCTTCCATCAAACGAACTTCGTCCTCGCCGATCATGATGGCGTAAGCCATGAATTCCTGTCCCAATGTCATCGGAACCGCATCCTGCAACTGGGTACGGCCAATCTTGAGCACCTGCGAGAACTCAGCAGCTTTTCCCTCGAATGCTTTGCGCAATTCCGCCAGAGTCGAGATGAGTCGATTCAAGCCGAAGCATGTTGCAAGTCGGAGAGCTGTCGGATAGACGTCGTTGGTACTTTGAGAGGCGTTGACGTGATCATTCGGATGAAGAGCCTCATAGGCCCCTTTGGGATGACCCATGCGTTCAAGCGCTCGGTTGCATATGACCTCGTTGGCATTCATGTTGGTCGAAGTACCTGCTCCGCCCTGAATGACATCCACAACGAATTGGTCTTGGAGTTTCCCGTCAATCAAATCATCACACGCCTGATGAATCACCTCGACCAAGACCTCGTCAATGACTCCGAGATCACCATTTGCTTTCGCTGCAGCCTTTTTCACGAAGGCCAATGCGCGAACCAGATCCGGCATGCATGAAACTGTTTGACCAGTGATAGGGAAGTTATCGATCGCTCGTGCTGTGTGCGCGCCCCAATAAACATGATCTGGAACGGGGTAAGCCCCTAAAGAATCCCACTCCATTCGCATATTGGATTTCAACATCATTACTCCGAGAAAAAAGGCGCCGCAGCGGCTATAGAAACCTGGTTCATTCGACAGGACTGCTGACGGAGCTCAATCGAACGAACCAGGGGGCCAGACCTGCCATCGAAGGGGCAGCCAGCCGAACTTAGTGAAGGGCGAACAGGTCGCGACAGCGGCGAATTCAGATCACTTCTTCGCCATGTACTCCTCCATCGGCTTCTCGTTCGGGTTGGCCCAAGCGGCCTTGGTGTTTTCATTGGCCGGCATGCCAATCCTGGTGTTCGACGGGGGAATCGGCTGTTCGAACCACTTGTTCCACAGCTTGGCGATATCGCCCGACTTCATCTGGGCCTTGATGCTGTCGTCGACCGCCTTTTTGAAGGCCGCATCGTCCTTGCGGAACATGATGGCAATCGGCTCGACCGACAGCACCTCGCCAACGATCTTGAAATCGTTCGGATTCTTGGCCCTGGCGATGTTGCCCGCCAGGATGGCACCGTCCATCACAAAAGCGTCGGCGCGTCCCGATTCCAGCAGCAAGAAGCTGTCAGCATGGTCTTTGCCAAACACCTCTTCAAAGTTCACGCCGGTGGCGCGTTCGTTCCTGCGCAGCGTCTGGACCGAAGTGGTGCCGGTGGTGGTGGCCACCTTTTTGCCGTTGAGCTGACCGATAGACGTGATGCCTGAATTCGCCTTGACGGCGATGCGCACTTCTTCCACGAAGGTGGTCACCGCGAAGGACACGTCCTTCTGGCGGGCGGTGTTGTTGGTGGTCGAACCGCACTCGATATCCACCGTGCCGTTTTGCACCAGTGGAATGCGGTTCTGCGAGGTCACGGGCTGGTACTTGATGTCCAGCTTGGCCAGGCCCAGCTGCTTCTGCACATCGGCCAGCACTTTCTGGCAGATCTCGACGTGGAAGCCAACGTACTTGCCGTCGCCCAGCGTGTACGACAGGGCGCCCGAGCTTTCGCGCACACCCATGGTCACCGAACCGGTGTCCTTGATCTTTTTAAGGGTGTCGGTCGACTGGGCCATCGCGGACGACAGGGCCAGCAGCGCGGCAGCGGCAAACAGGGATTTCTTCACGGTCACTCCTTGTGGATAAAAAATGAGACAAAAAATCTCCCACCAGCAGGCGAACCGGCCAGGTGACGAACGATGGGAGGGGAGAGAGCTGGCGCAGCGAACCCGCCGTCAGCCAGGCACCTGGTCGGTGGGGTACTTCCAGAAATCCTTGAGCAGGTAGTTCATGGGCAAGTTCAGGCTGCGGTTGGCTGGTGGTATGGGCTTGAGGAACCAGCGCTCATAGACGGAATGGGCCTCGCGCGTGCGGATGAGCCGTTTCATCTCGTTGTCGACCAATTGCTTGAACGCGGCATCGTTGCGCGGCAGCATGATGGCGAGTGGCTCGATGGTCAGGAACTTGCCAACAACTTTGAAGGCCTGAGGGTCTGATCGACCAGAGATCAGCCCGTACAGAAGCACGTCATCCATCACGAATCCGTCAGCCTCGCCAACGGCCACCATGTCCACCGCACGGGCGTGTTCTGGAGCTTCCAGCAGGGTGATTCCCAACGCAAAGTCTTTATTGGCCCGGGTCACTGCCTTCAGGGGGGTCGTTCCTTTGGTCGAGACCAGCTTGCGGTCCTTGAAGTCGCGCAGCAGCGCGATCTTGCTGTCGGCTCGCACCAGGTAGCGTGCACCGGCGATGTAGTGCGGCACGGTGAAGGCCACCTTTTGGCGGCGCTCGGCGTTGTTGGTGGTGGAGCCACATTCCAAATCAGCCTTGCCCTCTTCAATGGTCGAGATGCGGTTGGCAGGGGTCACCATCACAAACCTGGGTTCCAGGCGTGGCAGCGCCAGCTCCTTGCGCAGGGCTTCGACCAGTTTCACGCACAAATCAACGGCATACCCCATGGGCTTGCCCTCCGGCCCCACGAAGGAAAATGGGACCGAAGATTCGCGGTGTGCCAGCACCACCGTTCCTGTCGCCTGGATACGTTCAAGCACTGGGCCTGCTTGCACGGCACCAGCGACAAGCCACAACACCCACGCAAGCAGGCACAAAGCGGAGGGACGAATACGAGGCCTGAACTGCAGCATGGCGGCTCCTTGTGGTGAAGGCGAGGAAGGCATCAGCCCAGCGGCCGGTCGTTGGGAGACCGGTAGAGTTCCAACAGGGGCTCGGGGGCTGGCCAGTTGAGGTTCAACCCCTTGGGCGGTATGGGGGATTGGAACCAGCGGCGGTAGATCTTCATGGCTTCGCCCGACTGCATCAGCTCGGTCAGGCTGCGGTCCACCAGCGCCTTGAAGGGCTCATCGTCCTTGCGCAGCATGCAGGCATACACTTCTGTCGCCATCGGCTTGCCCACCACGTGCCACGCCTCAGGCTGGTCGGCCTTGGCGCGCAACCCGTAGAGCACGGCCTCGTCCATCAGGAACGCAACGGCGCGCGCGCTTTGCAGTTGCTCGAATGCCTCGCCATGGTCCTTGGCCGAAACAATGTCCATCTTCTGACCCGTCGACTCGCTGTGGAGCATGAGCTGGCGCTCGCTCGTGGTGCCGGCGGTGACCAGTACGCGCTGACCTTTCAGATCGGATAAGCCGGTGACGCGCGAGTCCACCCGGGTGAGCAGGCGTGAGCTGGTCTGGAAGATGGACACTGAAAAGCCCACCTGGCGCGCTCGCTCGCGGTTGTGCGTCGTGGAGCCACACTCCAGGTCGACCGAACCGTTCTGAACCAGCGGGATGCGGTTCTGCGCGGTGACCGGCACCAGCTTGACGGCCAGCGCCGGTAGCCTGAGTTCCTTGCGGATGCGCTCAACCACCGCCAACATCAGGTCTTGCGAATAGCCGACCACCTGGCGTTTGCCGTCGTAGTACGAAAACGGCACCGACGATTCCCGATGGCCCAGGTTGATGGTGGCTGTCTGCGAAATCTTTTGCAGCGTCGTGAGCGCTGGCGCCTGGGCCTGCGCACCCAGAGCACAGCACATCAACAAAAGCAGAGGCAAGCAACGGATCATGTTCATGAGAGTTTTGAGACCTTCTGCGCAAAGGTCATGCCAGTGAGTGTTAACCCTATGACAATGCCAAAAATCCGTCGAAAAGAGCCTGCCAGACGGTGGTTTTGGCCCATCGAGTTGACCGGACGCACGGAAATCCGTTTGATCATCGGCCCCTGAAAACGGATATCCGACCACAGGAAAAAAACCGACTCACCTTCGGGCCAACGTATGGCCCGAAGCCGAGCGGCAAGACAGCGCGCAGACAGCATGGCTGTAAGAGAGCGGTTCTTTGTGCGGGCGATCAGCGTCTTCGAGGTGCTTCGCTGCACGGAGGCGCAGGTCGGCTCCTGACCTGCGGACTCGACGACCTGGCACATCCCAGGTGATCGTCGGAACGATTGACGGACAAAGCAGGCTGTTTTGCGTACCCATCCTCAAAGGCATGAAGAGGCGGCTTCAACCTTTGACCGCACCCGCCGTGAGGCCGGTGATGATTTGGCGGGCGGCAACAAAGGTGAAGATCAGGGGGGGGATCGCGATCAAGCTGCCCATGGCCATCACACGGCCCCAGTCGACTCCGATGTCTGTTATGTACAGCGAAGCGGCCACTGGAAGCGTTCGGGTTCCACGGTCTGTGAGCACCAGCGCCAGAATGAACTCGTTCCATGCGATCCGAAACGTGAAGATGGAGGCAGCAGCCAATCCCGGCGCCATCAGCGGTAACAGCACCTTGGTGAATACGCGGATCGGACCACAACCATCGATGGACGCCGCTTCCTCCAGCTCAACCGGTACCTGCAGAACGAATCCGTAGAGCAGCCAAATGGTGAATGGCAGGTTGACCGCCACGTAAAGCAAAATCAGACCCCACAGACTGTTAACCAGATGCCACTCGCTCCAAATCATGAAGACCGGGATAGCCAGCACCGCCAGCGGAACCGTGCGCAAAAGCAATGTGGTGTACGCCACTGTTGTTCGGCCTTGGAATCGAAAGCGCGCAAGACCGTAGGCTGCCATGCAGCCCAACAGCAGGGTGATGGCGGTTGAGGCCAGGCCGACGAACAGGCTGTTCATCAGGTACCGATCAAATTTGTCCTCTTCGAGCACAGCTCGGTAGTTCTCCAGCGTTGGCGTGAAAATGAAGTTCAGAGGCTCAGCGAAGATGTCGACTTGCTGGCGAAAGCTGGTGGCAAAGATGACGGCGATGGGCGCGACGCAGAGCACAGCGAGCGCAATCAACATCGTGTAGTGCAGACTGCTGACGAAAGGTGAACGTTTCATGGCGGGTCTCAGCGTTCGTTTTTCAGGGGGTTGGACAGGCGCAAGGCGCCCCAGGAAAGCAAGGCCACGACCACGAGCAACAGCACGGAGATGGCTGCGGCGACGCCAAGTTGTTGTCCGACGAACGCGGTTTTGTAGATGTGCAACGCAAGGATCTCGGTCGAGTCCCCTGGACCGCCGAAAGTGAGAACGTAGACCACCTCCAACACACGGAACGCATCGATCAGTCGCATCATCAGCGTGATGGCAATGACGTGCATGATCATGGGCAGCTTGACCAGAAAGGTCATCTGCCACCAGCGAGCGCCGTCGATGCGAGAGGCCTCGATGACGGCGCTGTCCACATTGGCCAATGCGGCCACCATCATGATGAACACAAAAGGTGTCCATTGCCAAATGTCGGCGATGACAATCGCAGCAAAGGCCAACGTGGGGTCTGCCAGCCATGCCATCGGCGCGATATCGAACAACGCAAGCACTGCGTTGATTAGGCCGAATTGCGCATCGAAGATGTAGCGCCAGACCAGCCCCACGGCGATCGGAGCGATCATCATGGGCAGGATGAAGAGCGTGCGGAAGAAAGCCGTTCCGCGTACCGGCTTCTCCAACGCCAGTGCCAGTGCGATACCCAACACCATCTCTGCACTGACGCACACCGCCGCAAAAAGCAGTGTGGTCCAGAGCGAAGACCAGACCCTTGCGTTTGAAAAGGCCGATACGAAATTGTCAAGACCCACCCAGCGTGCTTCACTCCAGGGCGTGCCCATGCTCCAGTCGAAGAGCCCCAGGTGGAAAGCCGAGAGCACTGGATACAGGCACGCTGCTGCCATGATCAAAACCGCCGGCCCTAGATACAGGACAGGCACCCAAGAGGGAGTACGCATGGGGAAAACCTCTTAAATCTTGTAACCTGCTTCGCGCATGATCTGTGTGACCTGCGGCACCATGTCGTTGAGGGCGGCCTCAGCGGTTTTCTTGCCCGTCAACGCCTCCGAGATGCCGACGCCGAGTGCTTGGACATTGATCTTGTCCCAAACCGGAATGATCGGTCGCCAATCAGGGTTGGAGTACTTCAAGGCTTCCTTGAAGGTGATGAACTCGGGGTATTTGCGCACCATGTCGACGTCGTTCAGTGTGGAGTTCCGCATCGGAGCACCACCCGCGGCCGTCACCGCTTTGTCCTGTGCCTTGGAAGTGAGCCACTGCATGAGCAGGAAAGCTGCATCAGCGTTCTTGGCATTCTTCGCGATGGCCAGACCCAAGCCGCCGGACTGTGACGCGCGACGCGTGCCCATGGGATGGAGGGCCCAGCTCACATTGCCAACCACCTTGGACTTGGTCGGATCGTTGACCAAACCGGCCAGCGATGTCGAGTCAAGGTACATCGCCGCTTGCCCTTGCAGGAAGGCGGTGTTGCTCTCCCCCTGGCCGTAACCGGGAATTCCCGCCGGGCCAGTGGCTACCACCTCCTGCAGAAACTTCAGTGCCTCCACACCCACCTTGTCATTGAAACGCGGACGCCACTGCTCATCGAACACGCTGCCTCCCAACGGGTTCAGATGCAGCAACCAGGCATGCACGGCCTGATGTCCGGCCTGCCCGCGTGAAGCGAGGGCGCCGATGCCTTCCTTGTCCTTGATCACGCGCAGCAGGGCTCGGAACTCGGTGTAAGTGACAGGCACCTTGAGATTGTGCTTGGCAAAGATATCTCGGCGGTACGCCAGCACCGATGTCTCGGCGCCATAGGGCAGACCATAGAGTTTGGCCCCGGGCCCGGCAAGGTAGCCCTTTGGCCCACCCACCAGCCCCAGGTTCTCCAGGTAGATCGGAACGATGTCCTTCATGTCGTAGGACGGGTCGGCCAGTGCGGGGTTCTGGAAGAAGGGCTCCAGCGGACGGATCAGGTCCTTTGACACGTACTCGCCTTTCCACATCACAACATAGCAACCCAGGTCGTAGTCGCCCTGGGGCTTGGCCATCTCCAGAAGCTGCTTTTCCTTCATGCGGCCCATGGCCAACCTGTCGGTCTCGACTTTGATGCCTGTCTCTTTGGTGAAATTGGGCAGAATTTTCAGCATCGCGTCGTAGTGTGGGTGCGATGGAATACTGAACACCACCGTCTGCCCAGCGTACTTGGCGTATCGGTTCTGGGCTATGGCGCCGCTTAACGGCAGGCCAGCGCCGAACACGGTGATGGCACTGCTCGTCACAAACTCGCGTCTCTTCATTGGTGTCTCCTATGGGTTGAAAAAGGATCAGATCGCCTGATCACGCAAACTGAGACCAGTCTCAGAGTCGAAAACGTGCAGATCGTCACTGCTGAACTGCAACGCCATGGTTTGGTGGAGTTGTGCTTGTGCGTTGCCTGGCACCATGGCAGACACACGCTGCCCACCGGGGGTGTTCATGTGGCCGACGACCTGGCTTTCAGTGCCCA
>JBIIQD010000542.1:0-2716 GCA_044342265.1 Hydrogenophaga sp.
GGTTTTGACTCCAGTTCAGGCAGCACTTCCTGCGCGGGATCCGAACTGATGGGTGCCTGTGCATCCTTGCCCAAGGCACGGGCCAGCATGGACTCGAGTGCTGCGTCTGCAGGCGCCGACGGTGCCGACGGTGCCGCAGCAATTTCGGGCACAGTGCGGTAGGGTTTTGGCATGGGAAGTAGCAAACGCTCGAAAGAAAGTGGGGCCGCTAGGTGCGCGGCTCAGGGTTCGCCGGTTCGGCATCTCGCAAACTTTGCAGCATGGCAGCGGCGGCGGCCTGTTCACCGGCGCGGCGCGAAGTGCCAATGCCCCGTTCGCTGCGCCGCAACTCTTCGACTGTGCATTCCACATCAAAGGTCTGCCGGTGGGCTTCTCCAAGCGTTGCAACCACGCGGTACTGCGGCAGCTTCATCTTGCGCCCCTGCAGCCATTCTTGCAAATCGGTCTTGGGATCCTTGCCCATGGCGCTCATCTGAGCATTGAGCGCAGTGTCACCGTACAAGCGATGCACCAGCGCTGCGGCCACGTCGAAACCCGCATCCAGGTACACCGCCCCGATGACCGCTTCCAGCGCGTCCGCGAGTATCGAAGGTCGCTTGTGTCCACCGGAGCGTTTTTCGCCTTCACCAAGCTTGAGTCCGGTGGAGAGTCCCAGAGCAACGGCCATCTGGTGCAAGGTGTCCTGCTTGACCAGGTTGGCACGTACCCGAGACAGGTCACCTTCTGGCAGTTGATTGAGTTTTTCGAACAGCAAGCCGGACACTGCCAGGCTCAGCACCGAATCGCCCAAAAACTCCAGTCGCTCGTTGTGGTCCGACGAGAAACTGCGGTGCGTCAGGGCCCGCTCCAGCAGGCGCGGGCTCGTGAACTCATGGCCCAGGCGCTTTTGCAGCGCCGCCAGTTCCGAGGTCAACGGCGCAAGGCCCGAGAAGTCGCGAGCGAAAGGAGCCCTGACATCATTTCGACGAGCCGTTGTACTTCATCACGAGATAGGCAGGACCAAAAAGTGGGATCTCACGCTGGTAGTCAAACGAAACCACCACGCGATCTCCTTGCTTGCCGATGTCCAGGTCCTTGCCAGAGATGGTGGTGATGTCGTCGATCTGCGCTGCCTTGTCAAAGGTGCTGCGCACTTCGGCCACCGTGGTTCCAGTCGAGGCCTTCTGCACCGCAACTTGAACAGCCCTGAACTCGATGTAGGTGGGCACCACCCGCGCGAGCGTGACACCGGAGAAGACCAGCACAACGCCCACAAACAGCAGCCCGATGAAGGTCATGCCCCGTTGTTTTTGCTTCAGTCTCATCATTCTTTTCTCCAGCAGTTACGCCAATCAGTCAAACGAGCCGATGCGCCCGAGATCGCCAAAATTCATCCAGACAAAAAATGCCTTGCCCACGATGTTGGCTTCAGGCACAAAACCCCAGAACCGTGAATCCAGTGAATTATCGCGGTTGTCACCCATCATGAAATAGTGCCCGGGAGGCACTTTGCACACCACTCCCTCGGCTGGATAGCGACAATTCTCACGAAAAGCGAACTCGGCGATGGGCGAAACAAAAGGCTGGCGCAGGTCATCGTTGAGGGTGTTGTAGCGCCGCCCGTCCAGTTCTTCACCGAACTGCTTGACGTATCGCATCTGTTCGCCTTCGAAGAAATCCGGTTGGTTGCTGCGGGGTACCGGTTGACCATTGACCGTCAGGCGTTTGTTGAGATACGCCACTTCGTCGCCCGGGACACCAATCACCCGCTTGATGTAGTCCAGGCTGGGTTGAGGCGGGTAACGAAACACCATCACATCCCCAGGCTTGGGCTCATTGTTGGCCACCAGCTTGGTGTTGAACACCGGCAGTCGAAGACCATAGTGAAACTTGTTGACCAGAATCAAATCGCCCACGTGCAAGGTCGGAATCATCGAGCCTGATGGGATCTTAAATGGCTCGAACAAGAAGCTGCGAAGCAAGAACACCGCCAGGATCACCGGGAACAGCCCGGCCGTCCAGTCCAACCACCAAGGCTGTGCCAGCATCTTTTGGCGCGTGGATTCTTCAAAACTCAAGTCCACTTTGTCGATCCCTTGCCGCGCCAGGTCGTCCCGACGCTTGTGGACACTTTCGGTCGCCTGTTCCACCGCTTTGCGCCGGGCAGGCAGAAAATAAAGGCGCTCCGCCGTCCAATACAGCCCCGTAATGGCCGTGGCAAGCATCAGCAACAACGCGAAATTGCCTTCTATCGCACCCAAGAAGAAAGCACCGGCATATGCGGCGAACGCCGTCAACACGACGCCTGTGATCGCACCCATGGTTTGCTGCATCACTCCTCCACCTGCAGGATGGCGAGGAACGCTTCCTGTGGCACTTCCACTGAGCCGATCTGTTTCATGCGCTTCTTGCCTGCTTTCTGTTTTTCGAGGAGTTTGCGTTTGCGAGTGATGTCGCCGCCGTAGCATTTTGCCAGCACGTTCTTTCGCAACGCCTTGATGGTCTCTCTCGCAATGACGTTCCCGCCAATGGCCGCCTGAATGGCCACGTCAAACTGCTGGCGACTGATGATCTCGCGCATCTTGGCGGCCACCGCCCGGCCGCGGTACTGCGACTGGCTGCGGTGCACGATGATGGACAGCGCGTCGACCTTCTCGCCGTTGAGCAAGATGTCGACCTTCACCACGTCCGAAGCCCGGTACTCCTTGAACTCGTAGTCCATGGACGCGTAGCCGCG
>JBIIQD010000543.1:0-2713 GCA_044342265.1 Hydrogenophaga sp.
GCCCGCAAGGCGCTGGAGATTACCGGCTCTGCCACGCTGATCGGTGACGCCAGCTACGACGAACTGATCGACATGCATCCCCGCGCCCGTGTGCGCGGAAAGATCGAGTACCGAGGCGATATCGACGCAGCGCAGAACTGACGCACTGCTCTTCGTCAAGAAATGACACAAGGCCTGCTGGAAATCCGGCAGGCCTTGTCGCTTTCTTTGGCGCCAATGCTTTTGACAATCAGCCCAGGGACTTGTTGTAGGCAGCAATGCCGTCCAGGATCTCCTTGTGGGCGGCGTCTTTGCCTTCCCAGCCCAAGACCTTGACCCACTTGCCAGGCTCGAGGTCTTTGTAGTGCTCAAAGAAGTGTTGAATCGTGTTCAGGCGCATCGGATTCAAATCTTCAGGCTTTTGCCACTGGGTGTAGATCGACAGAACCTTGTCGATCGGCACCGCCAACACCTTGCCGTCTTCACCGGCTTCGTCCTGCATTTTCAGGATGCCGATGGCGCGGCAAGGCACCACCACGCCAGGTATCAGCGGCACCGGCGTGATCACCAGCACATCGACCGGATCGCCGTCACCAGAGATGGTTTTTGGCACGTAACCATAGTTGGTCGGGTAGTGCATAGCGGTGCTCATGAAGCGGTCCACGAAAATCGCGCCCGATGCCTTGTCCACTTCATACTTGATCGGGTCGGCATTCATCGGAATTTCGATGATTACGTTGAACGCTTCGGGAACCTTGCTGCCAGGGGTGACGTTGTCGAGAGACATACAGATTTCAGAGAGTTGAAGGAAAGGGGGATCGACGCCGCATGCACTCGCGGGTGACTGGGATTTACCCTGATTTTACTGATCCCAGGCTTACTTATTGCCCCAGGTCGTTTCCCATCTGAAGCATTTCCCGCTAAATTCGACCCGTTGGCCAATCGCCCTGCTCCACCCTTGTGTGGAACGCGAAGGATGCGAGGAAGCAACGCAGCGGGGGCCACCCTCAACGCGTTGCCCCCTCCAAGTCAAACGCGAAACAAGCAGGAGAAATTTCTATGGTTGGACAATCTGCGCTGATATTTGCGCTGGTGTGCGGACTGGTGGCCGTGGCTTACGGTTTCTGGTCGCGCAGTTGGATTCTTTCCCAGGACGCTGGCAACGCTCGTATGCAAGAGATTGCCGGGGCGATTCAGACAGGTGCTGCGGCGTACCTTGCCAGGCAATACAAGACCATCGCCATCGTCGGCGTGGTGCTGGCGATTCTGATCGGTTTGTTCCTGGGCAGCATGACGGCCATCGGTTTCGTGCTAGGCGCCGTGCTCTCGGGTGCCTGCGGCTTCATCGGCATGAACGTTTCGGTCCGCGCCAACGTGCGCACTGCGCAAGCGGCGACCAAGGGCATTGGTCCGGCGCTGGATGTGGCCTTCCGAGGCGGCGCCATCACCGGCATGCTGGTGGTGGGCCTGGGTTTGTTAGGTGTGGCCGGCTTCTTCTGGTTCCTGGTCGGCAATGGCAATCTGACCCCCGACAAGAGCCTGGCCAAGTTACTTGACCCGCTCATCGGCTTTGCCTTTGGCTCGTCGCTGATCTCGATCTTTGCGCGCCTGGGCGGCGGCATTTTCACCAAGGGCGCTGACGTCGGCGCCGATCTGGTGGGCAAGGTCGAGGCCGGTATTCCGGAAGACGACCCGCGCAACCCGGCCGTGATCGCTGACAACGTCGGTGACAACGTGGGCGACTGCGCTGGCATGGCGGCCGACCTGTTCGAGACCTACGCCGTAACGCTGATCGCCACGATGGTGCTCGGTGCCCTGATGGTGGCGGCCGCGCCGATGGAGGCCGTGCTGTACCCGCTGGTGCTGGGCGGCGTGTCCATCATCGCCTCGATCATCGGCTGCTACTTTGTCAAGGCCAGCCCAGGCATGAAGAATGTGATGCCGGCGCTCTACAAAGGCCTGGCCATTGCGGGCGTGCTGTCGCTGATTGCATTCTGGTTTGTGACGGCCTGGATCATGCCCGACAACTCGATTGCGGCCAGTGGCAGCCAGCTCAAGCTGTTCGGTGCCTGCGCCGTTGGCCTGGTCCTGACCGCCGCGTTGGTCTGGATCACCGAGTTCTACACCGGCACACAGTACTCGCCAGTTCAGCACATTGCACAAGCTTCGACCACGGGTCACGGCACCAACATCATCGCCGGACTGGGCGTTTCCATGCGATCCACCGCCTGGCCGGTGCTGTTCGTCTGTGTGGCCATCATCGTGGCCTATTCGCTGGCCGGCCTTTACGGCATCGCCATTGCCGCCACCTCCATGCTGAGCATGGCTGGCATCGTGGTTGCCCTGGACGCCTACGGACCCATCACCGACAACGCCGGCGGCATTGCGGAGATGGCCGAACTGCCCAGCAGCGTTCGCGACATCACCGACCCGCTGGATGCGGTGGGCAACACCACCAAGGCCGTGACCAAGGGCTACGCCATCGGTTCCGCTGGCCTGGCTGCGCTGGTGCTGTTTGCCGACTACACCCACAAGCTGGAGTCCTACGGCCACCAGATCAGCTTTGACCTGTCTGACCCGATGGTGATCGTAGGTCTGTTCATCGGTGGCATGATTCCCTACCTTTTCGGTGCCATGGCAATGGAGGCGGTGGGCCGCGCTGCGGGTTCGGTGGTGGTCGAAGTGCGCCGCCAGTTCAAGGAAATCAAGGGCATCATGGAAGGCACGGCCAAGC
>JBIIQD010000544.1:0-2707 GCA_044342265.1 Hydrogenophaga sp.
ATGTCGGCCACGAACTGTTGCGGCGTTTTGCCGGCCTTTTCGGCGGCGATCATGATCGGCGCGCCGTGCGCGTCGTCGGCGCAGACAAAGTGCACCTCGTGGCCCTGCATGCGCTGGAACCGCACCCAGATGTCGGCCTGGATGTACTCCATGATGTGGCCGATGTGGAAGTGGCCGTTGGCGTAGGGCAGGGCGGTCGTGACGAACAGGCGGCGCGGACTCATGGCAGAAAGCTTTCTTTCAGGGGAACCCGCGATTTTAGGCGGGGCATGCCCTAGGCATTAGACTTCCCTGCGTTTCCTTTAGTCCCTCACACAAAGACCTTTCGGAGAGCCCAGTTCATGGCCGTCGATACCCAAGCACTGCTTGCCGCCCTTCAGGCGGTGACCGATCCCAACACTGGCAAGGACTTCGTGTCCTCCAAATCCCTGAAGAACCTGCAGGCTGAAGGCGGCGATGTGTCTTTTGATGTGGAGCTTGGATATCCCGCCAAGAGTCAGATTCCAGCGCTGCGGCGTGCGCTGATCGAGGCCGCCAAGGGCGTGCAGGGCGTCGAAAACGTGTCGGTCAACGTGTCGGTCAAGATCACCGCCCACGCTGTACAACGCGGCGTGCAGTTGTTGCCCAGCGTGAAGAACATCATTGCCGTGGCCTCGGGCAAAGGTGGTGTGGGCAAAAGCACCACGGCCGTCAACCTGGCGCTGGCGCTGTCGGCTGAAGGCGCCCGGGTTGGCATCCTGGATGCAGACATCTACGGTCCCAGCCAGCCCATGATGATGGGCATCGAGGGCAAACCCGAGAGTGCCGACGGCAAGACCATGGAGCCGCTCGAGAACCATGGTGTGCAGGTCATCTCGATCGGCTTCCTGGTCGATAAAGACGAGGCCATGATCTGGCGCGGGCCCATGGCGACGCAGGCGCTGGAACAACTGCTGCGCCAGACCAACTGGAAAGATCTGGACTATCTGATTGTCGACATGCCGCCCGGCACAGGCGACATCCAGCTCACGCTGTCCCAGCGCGTGCCGATCACGGGCGCGGTGATCGTGACGACGCCGCAGGACATTGCCCTTCTTGACGCGCGCAAGGGCATCAAAATGTTCGAGAAGGTGGGCGTGCCCATCCTGGGCATTGTCGAAAACATGGCGGTCTACTGCTGCCCCAGTTGCGGTCACACCGAGCATATCTTCGGCGTTGACGGCGGCAAAAAGATGGCGGCTGAATATGGGATGGACTACTTGGGTGCGCTGCCGCTGAACATGAGCATCCGAGTGCAAGCCGACAGTGGTCAACCCACGGTGGTGGCCGATCCCGACGGCGAGATTGCTGGCATCTACAAGACAGTCGCGCGTCAGGTTGCCATCAAGATTGCCGCCCGCGCCAAGGACTTTTCCAGCAAGTTTCCCAGCATCAAGATCTCCAAGGACACCTGAGCCTTGGGTCGCGTTGATCAGTACCGCAACTGTCCCTGGCCGTCGATGATGGCCAGCTCAACGTAGTCCGAACCGTTGTGGGACTTTGGTGAGTACTTGGCTGTAAAACGTCCAAACGAGATGTCCCCCGCCCCTTCCATGGCCCGAGTGAACGAGGCGGTGGTCAGATCCCGGCCCGTGCGCTGCAGACCTTCCACCAGCAGTCGCGCGTGAACGAATCCTTCAAACTGCGAGGCCGACGGCGTCGCTTGAGGGGTCTTGGCCTTTAGCAGCTTGAGGTACTCGGCCACCACCGGCACGGTAGCGTTTCGTAGTGACGGCATGATCTGCGCCAGGATGATCCCCCGGGCTTTGTCTTTGAGCTCCCGATTGATGACGTCAAGGCTGGCGACAGAGTAGCCGTAAAAGGTGGGACGTACGGATGTTGCGTTGACGGCTGCGACGTACTTGGGAAAGGTCAGGCCGGCAGTGCCCACGATCACAGCCTGCGGGTTGGCTTGTGCAGTGGCTGTGGCCGCTGCGGTGAAGTCGGGTGCAGCGGGGTCAACCTTTATCTCTGCCACCAATGGCATGTTGAGCGTGCCAGACGCTTTTTTGACCTCTCCCAGCAGCGTCTTGCCCAGGCCGTCGTCCTGGTAAAAGAAGGCCACGCGGGTCACCCCGATCTGCTTGAGTTGAGAAAAGATGCGTTCGGTCTCGTTGTTGTAGCCAGCACGGACGTGAAAAAGATAAGGGTTGACACCCTCGCGCATTGACGACGCCCCAGTGACCGGCCCGAACAGGATGGTTTGGGTTTCCTTGAGGAGCGGCAACACGGCCGCCGTTTGCGCTGTTCCAGTGCTGTTGAACAGCATGAACACTTTTTCTTGTTCGATCAGCTGGCGGGTGTTTTCCAATGCCCGTTTTGGGTCAAAACCGTCGTCCACCGTCGTGAAGCTGATCTTTCGGCCGTGGATCCCCCCGCTGGCATTCACGGCGTCGAACAGCAGCCGCGCACCTTCGCCGTATTGAACTGTCTGAGGCCCCAGCGGTCCTGACAGCACCTGCGATGCGCCGAGTCGGATTTCAGTGGGTGTAACGCCAGCATCTCCTGCGTGCAGTGCTACAGAGAACACGCAACCTGCGAAAAAAGCCCACCAGCGTGCCATGCATGCCCCCCTTTGAAAACACCTGAGAAGGACATTTTGGTTATTTTTAGTAATCAAAGCAAGCGCTCAGACGTTGGGTTTTCCCGAATAAAGAGAGGCGCTTCGCCCTGAACGCCCGTCAACAGA
>JBIIQD010000044.1:0-10613 GCA_044342265.1 Hydrogenophaga sp.
TCAGGGTCTGATCGGGAAGCTTCAGCCGCAACAGCGCGCGCACGAAACCGTGGTCGCTGCGGCTGCGGTCGCGGCCCTCGTGCAAGTGGTCGTTGAAGACCTCGACCCGACGCACGTCCCCCATCGCGGCCCGGCTGGCCGCGACGAACTCCTCGCTCACCAGCACCTGATCGAGCACTTCAGGGTAGCCCTGGTGAATGTGCGAGTAGGCGACGTCGCGACGCAAGGCTGCATCGCCCTGCACATCCCAGGCGCTGAAGAGGGCGTTGTCCCGCGCACCCTTGTCGTAGGCGACCTGGGAGGTCGCTGCAATCAGCTGAGTGGTGACGCTGTGAGGCCCGTCATTGAGATCGCCCATCACGATCAGTGGCAAGCGCGTTCGGTGCAGCAGCTCGACCACCTTCAGCCGCAATGCCAGTGCTTCGCCAGCGCGCATGATCAGCGACCGCAAGGAACCGATCGCCTGCACCGCAGGATCTTCGGTGTCTTCCGTTGACCTGCCCTGGGCGTCCTGA
Organism: Hydrogenophaga sp.; assembly: GCA_044342265.1. Taxonomy (GTDB): domain Bacteria; phylum Pseudomonadota; class Gammaproteobacteria; order Burkholderiales; family Burkholderiaceae_C; genus Hydrogenophaga. Next base: position 516 of record JBIIQD010000044.1, read on the forward strand.
AGAAATTTGGGGCGCTTGGACTTGAGATGCGCCGTGATGACGGCAATTTCCTGGCCGTGCTTCATGCGCAGTGTCGCCAGCAAAGGCGGGCGCTCGAAGCGGGCATGCGGGCCAAGGCCGGGCACTTGCACCACGGCGGCGGTCGGGAAGTCGCTGATCGATTGCACCGACTCCACTTTCAATCGTGTCACCAGACCGACGCGCGGCGTGCCTTGTGCGCCCGAATGGCCCAGGCCATTTTCAGCGCCCGGTACCAGCACTGAGCCGTACTGCAGCCCACTGCGGCTCACCGCCGCGCGCAATGCCAATTCGTCCCAGACTTCTTGCACCGCGAGCACATCGGCGTTAAGCACCCTGAAGCGCTCGCCCAGCCAATCGACCTTGCGTTCGAATTCGTTCTGGCTGTAGGGATCCTGCCCGCCATAGAAATGGCGCCCTGGTTGTGCCAGGTTCAGCACGTTGGCCGTGGCCACCGTCAAGGTGGCATGACGTGCGGGGGTTGGTGCAGGCCTGTCTTGCGCCATGACCTAGAAGGGTTCGGGAGAACAAACGCTGAGCGATGCGCTCAGCGGATGCGGCCGAAGCTGGTGCGCAGTGGATCGGCTCCACCAGCGCCATTGCCACCGCCACCACCGCCACCGCGCTGGCCACCCCCGCCGCCGTTGCCGCCCCGGTTTTTGCCTCGGTTGCCGGTGCGCATGGAGTCAATGCTGGTGCGCAACGGATCGGGTTGTCCGCCAGGCGCGGCCGCACGAGCGCGCGGCTCGCGGATGCGCAAACTGCCCAGGTGGGCGTTCGGGCCAGGCTGGCGCTCGGGCCGGTCCTCGCCATCGTAGCGATCCTCACGTGGTGCGCGCGGTTGGCGCTCCTGGTTCTGACGCGGCTGTGCATTGCTGTTGGCGTTGCCCTGGCGCGGTTGCCCGTTGCCGTCACCGCCACCACGGCGGTTGCGGTTGCGGCGCCGTCCCTCTCCCTGGCCCTGGCCATCCACCGCAGTCTGGCCTTCGCCTGCCTGCGCGGAGCGCTGGCGCGGCGGGTTGTTGCCCCGGTTGCCTCCGCGTCCACCTTCGCCGTCGGTCTTCTTTTCGCGGATGCGGGTCATCATCTCCTGCCGTGCAGCCTTGGCAGCGGCTGCCATCACGTCGCGGCTGGGTGGCTTGCCCGCGCCGCCCCAGATGGTCTGGCGACCCATGGCGATCGGCTCAGCCTTCTCGCCGGGTTCTGGCATGAACTCCTGGAACATCTCGACCGGAATCTGTTGCCGGGTGAAGCGTTCGATATCCATCATGAATCCCTCTTCGTCCAGGCTCACGAGGTTGACGGCTTCACCGCTCTTGCCTGCGCGACCGGTGCGACCGATGCGGTGCACGTAGTCTTCACAGACGTTCGGGATCTCGTAGTTGACGACGTGCGGCAGCTCGTCGATGTCGATGCCGCGCGCTGCAATGTCGGTCGCCACCAAGGCGCGGATCTCTCCGCTTTTGAACCCGGCCAGTGCCTGGGTGCGGGCACCCTGGCTCTTGTTGCCGTGCAACGCCATCGCCTCAATGCCGTTTTTGGTCAGGTATTCGGCCACGTTGTTGGCGCCGAATTTGGTGCGTGTGAAGACCAGCACCTGGCTCCAGTTGTGCTGGTTGATGATGTGCACCAGCAAAGCCTTCTTCTTGCCGCGCCCTACCGGGTGGATCACCTGGCTGATGCGCTGCACCGTGGTGTTTCCAGGGGTGACCTGGATGTGCAGCGGGTCCTTGAGCAAGCCGTTGGCGAGGTCGCGGATCTCGTCGCTGAAGGTGGCGGAGAACAGCAGGCTTTGCTTGGCCGCAGGCAGCAGGGCCAGCACTTTCTTGACGTCGTGAATGAAACCCATGTCGAGCATACGGTCTGCCTCATCGAGCACCAGCATCTGCACCTTCGAGAGGTCCAGAAAGCCTTGTTGCTGCAGGTCCAGCAAGCGACCTGGGGTCGCCACCAGGATGTCCACGCCACGCTTCATGGCGTTGATCTGCGGGTTCATGCCGACGCCGCCAAAGACGACTGTCGATGTCAGCGAGAGGTGTTTGCCATAGGTCCGGACCGACTCTTCGACCTGGGCCGCGAGTTCCCGGGTCGGGGTGAGGACCAGGGCGCGGATGCTGTTGCCACCAAAACGGTTGGCACCGCGTTCGGTTTCGCCCAGACGCTGCAGCATGGGCAACGTGAAGGCTGCGGTTTTGCCGGTGCCTGTCTGGGCTCCTCCGAGCAGGTCGCGCCCAGCCAGCACGGCGGGGATCGCCTCAATCTGGATGGGGGTGGGGGTTTCATAGCCGTGCTCACGCACAGCTTGCACGATGGCCGGGGCCAGGTTCAGATCGTCAAATTTCATGGATGAGGCGCCCGTCCAGGGCGCTGGGGGCATCTGCCTGGGCGATCACCGCAGTGACCGGTCAGTTGCAGGCAGACGGGGTCTACAAGATGGACCGCTTGGCTCGGAAATAGAGCTGTCGGGCCGCCGGCGGGGTTGCCGGGTTGCGAGCCACTGATGCTGCGCAACGCGCTTATTGTCGCACGTCTTGCGATTTGACCGTCTGGCGCATCGAGAGCTGCTGTTGGGCAGTGGTCCTTTCATAATGCGACGGTGCGTGGTCCGCTGGAGTTCCCGCAGACTGCTTTTACGCTTGGCCCTCATTTTCGTTCGAGTGCACGAATGACAACACCCAAAATGATCCGGTCCGGTGTGGCCAACGATTCAAGCAGGCTCAAGCCGACCCTGCACCACTGCCTGGAGGCAGCCTTGTCGATCGCGGACAGCATGATTGACGAGGTGCTGGCCCGGCTGGCATTGATCATGGACACCGACCGGATCACGCCATTGCCCATTGAGCTGGCCCGGATTGACCAGGACTTGATTGCCCAACTTGTGGACGAAGCCGACGCCATCAAGGCGTCCTGGCAGCGGCATCTGGGCCGGTTGTTCTTTCATGGCGAGGGGCATGATGCCGAGCTGTCGCCCGCTGTGCGGTTCGATGACCTCCGGCTCATGGATGACCAGCACTTCGATGCCAGCATCGAGTTCGCGATGGTCGAGCAGGCCCTATCCAAGAACACGGCGGACCTGCTGCCACGCCTGAATGCGCTGGTCAGCGGCCTGATGGGCTGGATGACCGTTCAGCCCGACCTGAATCCGCTCAGGCCTTCGGCCTACGCCCGTGCCCTGCGGTCGGTGATGGTGGAGCAGGTGCCCGATCACGAGCAGCGCAAAGCCCTTTTCGTGCCAGTGGCGGGCATCCTGGGAGAGAGCCTGCATCAGGTGTACCGGGAGCTGATCCAGTGGCTGCTGGCCCATGGCGTTGAACCGCTGGAGTCGGCTTCCCTGGCGACGCCGCAGGACGGCGAGCCTCGCAATGCGGTCGGTCGGACTCTGTTGACTTTGAGCCGTTTGCGCCAATTGCTTGCGGGCGACCTCAACGCCACCGACAAAGGCGGGCCTACCTTTTTGCACACGGTGCCCTTGTCGATGACCGTCATCGAAGACATGGACCTCATCGAGCCATTGCTGCAGCGCCTGCGGCAACGGCCCAGTCCTGCTGCGCAGCCGGGTGTTGCCGCCCAGCTGCCGGTGGTGGATGGGCAGAACCTGGGACGGCTGCTGGGGCAAGAGGTGGTGCGGCTGATGCTGGACAACCTGACCCAGGACGAGCGGCTGTTGCCGACGATTCGTCAGCAGATTGGACAGCTTGAACCATCCTTGACCCGACTTTCGCAAGGCGACCCACGGTTTTTCAGCGACAAACAACACCCAGCCCGCCTGTTGCTTGAGGCTATTACCCAGCGCAGCCTTGCTTACGCCAGCCAGAGCGAGGATGGGTTTGCCGATCTGTTGCGATCGGTGCGCGGCGCGGTGCGTTCCTTGGCCCAGGTGGAAGCGAACGAGGAGGTGTTTACCCGCTTGCTCAAGCGCCTGCGGCGGCGCTGGGAAGAGGATGACGCACGCAAGAACCAGCGCCGCATCGAGGCGGCTCGGGCACTGATGCACGCGGAGCAGCGGCAGGTGCTGGCGGAACGGCTGGCCGCCGAATTCAAGCAACGCCTGCACGACAAGGATGTTCCGGAGTTCCTGCTACGATTTCTCTTCGGCCCCTGGGCCCAGGCGATCGCAGAAGCCCAGTTGTCCGGTCCAGCGCCCGGCGACGAAGCGCAACCGCTGGACACAGTGGTGGACGACCTGATCTGGAGCGTTCAACCGGCGCTGATCCGCCGCGACGTGGACCGATTGGCCAAGCTGGTGCCCCGGTTGCTGGGCCAGATCCGCCAGGGCCTTCAAAGCATCGACTACCCGCTGGAACTCACGGGGCAGTTCTTCGACGCTCTGGTTTCTTTGCACGAAAAGGCCTTCGACACCCCGACCCTGGGGTCGGCGGACGGTTTGGCCGCCAGGCGCGACCCGCAGGAACTCGGGCCGGACACCCATCTCGAAGAGCCCCCTTCGCAGCCATCGGCGCCCGATGAGACGTTCTGGATGGCAGGCAAGGCGGCCCAGGATGCTGGTTTTGTGGCCGCAGACACCGATACGCTTGGGCTGGAGGGCTTGTCGGTGGTGGAGTATGAGTTGTCAGCCGGTACCTGGGTGGACCTCAAAATTCAGGGCGAGTGGGTCCGTGCCCAGCTGACATGGACCAGCCCTCGTGGTGGGCTGTTCATGTTCATCTCAGCCAGCGGGTTGGCACATTCGATGACCCGCCGCACCCTGGATAGACTGCTGAGCACCGACGTGCTGCGCATTGTCTCGCGCGGAGGTATGGTCGAAGAGGCGCTGGATGCCGTAGCGCAGCAGGCCATGCGCAATGACCAGAATCCCGATGCAGACATGGGTGCATAGTTCTTTTTTGAGTACAGCGATTGACCACCACCACTTTTGGCTACAGCACCTCGCAAGACCGCATCTGGATGCGGGTGCACGAGCAGGACATCACCATCTGGTTCACACGACGCATGGTCCGCAGCGTGTTGGGCCCCATGCTCAAGGTGTTCGAGGAGTCAACCCCCGGACAGCAGGGCGGGGCAGCAGCCCGAGCGCGGGCTTCGATTGAGCACCAGCTGTCGCTGCATGAGGTGGCGCCCGGACAGCGCCCGGCGCAGATCCGTGCCGGCCATGAATCGCCGAGCAAAGCCAGTGATCCCCAGGAAAGCCTGTGCACCAAGATCACGACCCAGGCCACGGCCCAGTCGGTCACCCTGAACTTCGAGACCGAAGCCGGACCGTTGAATCTGCGCCTGAGCCGCAAGGGCATGCACCTGTGGTACCGGGGGCTGGCGATGGTGCTCAAACAGACGCAGTGGGACTTGCCAGAGGCCTTGCCCGAGTGGTTGCAAACGGGCGTGACGCCGCCAGCGCTGCAGGCCTTGATCAACCTACCGCTGCCCCCAGCCCAGGGTGGCCCAGGCAGCGGGCGATAATCGTGGACTTTTCTTCTGTCCGACTCACCGCGATCGCATAGCCATGGCCCAATACGTCTTTTCCATGAACCGTGTCACCAAGACCGTGCCGCCCAAGCGGCAGATCTTGAAGAACGTGTCCATCAGCTTTTTCCCCGGCGCCAAGATCGGTGTGCTCGGCCTCAACGGCTCGGGCAAGTCCACGCTGCTGAAAATCATGGCCGGTATCGACAAGGAGATCGAGGGCGATGCCATTGCCATGCCGGGCATCCAGATCGGCTACCTGCCGCAGGAACCCCAGATTTCGCCTGAGCAGACGGTGCGCCAGGCGGTGGAAGAGGGTATCGGTGGCGCGCTCAAGGCCAAGGCCCGCCTGGAAGAGGTGTACGCCGCCTATGGCGAAGCCGACGCTGATTTCGACGCTCTGGCCGCCGAGCAGGCCGAGCTTGAGGCCATCATCGCCGCTTCAGGTTCCGAGAACGCCGATCTGCAGCTGGAACTGGCCGCTGACGCTCTGAACCTGCCGCCATGGGACGCCACGATCAAGAACCTGTCGGGTGGCGAGAAGCGCCGCGTGGCACTGTGCCGCCTGTTGCTCAGCAAACCCGACATGCTGCTGCTCGACGAACCCACCAACCACCTTGACGCCGAGTCGGTGGAGTGGCTGGAGCACTTTTTGCAGCGATTCCCCGGCACCGTGGTGGCCATCACCCACGACCGCTACTTCCTCGACAACGCGGCCGAGTGGATTCTCGAACTTGACCGTGGCCACGGCATCCCCTGGAAAGGCAACTACTCCGACTGGCTGGACCAGAAGGAGAAGCGGCTGGAAACCGAGCAGAAGTCCGAAGACGCCCGGACCAAGGCGATGAAGGAAGAACTCAAGTGGGTGCGCTCCAACGCCAAGGGTCGTCAGGCCAAGAGCAAGGCGCGGCTGGCCCGCTTTGAAGAGCTGAGCGACGTCGATTACCAGAAGCGCAACGAGACCAACGAGATCTTTATCCCGGTGGCCGAGCGCCTGGGCAACCAGGTCATCGAATTCAAGGGCGTGAGCAAGTCCTTCGGCGACCGGGTGCTGATCGACAACCTGAGCTTTTCGGTGCCGCCAGGTGCCATCGTCGGCATCATCGGCCCCAACGGTGCTGGCAAGTCCACGCTGTTCCGCATGATCCAAGGCGTGGAAACGCCGGACTCAGGCGTGGTGGACATCGGCCAGACCGCCAAGCTGGCGTTTGTGGACCAAAGCCGCGAAAGCCTGGACGGCACCAAGACCGTGTGGGAGGACGTCTCCGGAGGGCTGGACAACATCATTGTGGGCAAGTTCATCATGCCCTCGCGCGCCTACATCGGCCGCTTCAACTTCAAGGGCAACGACCAGCAGAAGCTGGTGGGCAATCTGTCCGGCGGTGAACGTGGCCGGCTGCACCTGGCCAAGACCCTGGCCCAGGGCGGCAACGTGCTGATGCTCGACGAACCTTCGAACGACCTGGACGTGGAAACCCTGCGCGCGCTGGAAGAGGCGCTGCTTGAATTCGCCGGTTCGGCCATGGTGATCTCGCACGACCGCTGGTTCCTCGACCGCATCTGTACCCACATCCTCGCCTGCGAAGGCAACTCGCAGTGGTATTTCTTTGACGGCAACTTCTCCGAGTACGAGGCCGACAAGAAGAAGCGCCTGGGCGAAGAGGGTGCGCGCCCCAAGCGCGCGAGATTCAAATCCATCTGATGCCAGCCGTGGAGCTGACCGACGAACAAGTCTTCGCTGACACCCGCCTATGGATCGAGAAGGCGGTGATCGGGCTGAACCTGTGTCCGTTCGCGCGGGCCGTGTATGTGAAGAACCAGGTGCGCATCGTGGTCAGCCGCGCGCGGCATCTGGATGCTTTTCTGGACGAGCTGGACCGGGAGCTGGACCTGTTGGTGAACACGCCAGCCGATGACATCGACACAACGCTGCTGGTGCATCCCACGCTGTTCCCGGATTTCGATGTCTTCAACGATTTCATGGGTGTGGTGGACGACGTTGTGGCAGAACATGAGCTCGACGGCGTGATTCAGGTGGCCAGCTTCCACCCCGCTTTCCTGTTCGAGGGGGAAGAGCAGGACGACCCCAGTCACTTCACCAACCGAGCGCCTTTTCCCACACTGCACTTGCTGCGGGAAGACAGCGTGGAGCGGGCGGTGGCGTCGGACGCGGGCGATGCCGAGAAGATTGTGGAGCGCAACATCGCCACGCTGCGCGGGCTGGGCGCCGATGGCTGGGCCGTCTTGCTGAAGCCCTGAACTGGGCGATTTTCCGGGGTTGATCCGGGCTTTTCGCTCGGACAGGGTGTCCACAATCGTTGGACACAACGTCCAACCGCGCACCTTTGTTGCCCTTTCCATGAACGCCCGCGCCGAACTGCCGTTTGACACTGCCGTCAACGAAGCCTTGAACCTGGCCCCAGAGTGGATGGCGCGTTGGGTGTCGCAGCTCGGGTCGGCGCTGGCGCAGCGGCAGGCCAGCGAAACCTCAGCCCACGCCCGGCAGGCTTATGACCAAGCCCGCACTGCGCTGGCCGGTTGCGGTCACCGGCTGGCCAATCGATGGGCAGCAGGCCTCGCGACCAGCGTTCGAAACGCCATGGAGAGGGACACCAGCGATGTGTCTGGACGCACTTCTCCAGCGCGGACCCTGAGCATGAGCGAACTGGAGCTGATGGACCACCGTCAGGTGCAGACCTCGGTCGAACTGGCCCGCTTGAACCAACTGGTCAAAACCGCGGTGGAGGATGAGCTGATCGCGCTCACCGCGCTGCTCAACGGCGCTCAAGGTCTGCCTGCCGTGCGCCCAGAGGCCAACCCTTTGCGCCCGGACGTGGTGGTCGATGCCTTGATGAGTGCACTGGTCGGGTTGAATGTGGACCACGTGGTGCGACAGCGCTGGTTGCAGGCAGGCGCGCTGATCCTGGGGCACAGCTTGAGCCAGTTTTACACCGGCCTGACCCTGCAGCTGCAGGCGCTGGGCGTGCAGCCAGCCAGTTTTGCGGTGGTTCCGGTGAAGCCGTCGCGCGTGGCGGCGCCAACGCTGAGCGAACTTGACGAGGCGCTGGTCGCAATACCCACCGACGACGAACAGCCCCTGGTGTTGACCTTGGATCACTTGCATCAGTTGCTGGTGGGCAACCTGGCGCACGGCGGGTCCCAGGTGTCGGATCATGGGGAATCCGGTTCTGGCAATGCCATGGTTCGCACACTCGCCGCCGAGGTGGTGACGCTGATGCTGCGCAACATCGCCGAAGACCAGCGCTTGCTGGCACCGATGCGCGAGATGGTGTTGCAGCTCAAAGCGCCACTGTTGCACCTGGCAAAGAAAGACCCCCGATTCTTCGCCGATCCCCACAACCCGGCGCGGCGACTGCTGGAAACCATTACGGCCCGCAGCCTGGCCTACGCCACCGAACAGGACACAGGGTTTGCCGACTTTGCCTCGCAGGTTCATCTGACAGTGCAGTCGCTTCAGAACAGCACGACAGGACTTCCGCAGCGTATCGCTGAAGGTCTGCGTCAGCTCGGCCAGGGGGATCTGCACAACCAGAGCGCGGCCATGCGGACGCTGGTGCGGGTGGAGCAGCGCCACTTGCTGGCCGAGCGGGTGGCCACCGAAATTCGTGCGCGAGAAGGCTTCGTGCGCGCCCCTTCAGTGGTGCGGCGCTTTCTGCTCGGACCCTGGTCGCAAGCGGTGGCGCATGCCCGCCTGCATGTCGACATCCTGGGCGACTCGCCCATGCTGGCCGAGATGCCTTGGCCGCTGGACGCCGCCGCGCAGCGCTACATGGACGTGCTGACCGATCTGTTGTGGTCGTGTCAACTTTCGCGCGCCGGCCTGGACCGGCCCCGGCTGATCCGTGTGGTGCCTGCGATCTTGCGGACGCTGCGCGAGGGGCTGGATGCCATCGATTTTCCACGCGCGCAGGCCGAGTCTTTTTTTCAGGCGCTCATGGGTCTGCACGAGGCGGCTTACATGACCCAGCGCAGCGAGGAGTTTCTTGCTTCTAACCTGCATCGACCGCTCGACCTGCCACGTGAACCCTGGATGCAGGGCATCGAGGTGCAGGAATCGGGCTACCTTGACACTGAGCTGATGGGCCCCGATTTTGTTGACACAGTGCCGATGCCGTGCGAAGTTGAGGTCAACGAATGCCTGGCCGTCGGCGCCTGGGTGGAGCTGCTGCAGGATGGGCAGATGCAGCGCTGCCAGCTGCGGTGGTCCAGTCCGCATGGCACCATTTTCCTGTTCATCACTGCCGAAGGCCGACCGATCTCACTGACGCGCCGAGGGCTTGACCGGCTCACCATGCTGGGGCGGTTGCGGGTGGTGGCCCGTCAGGGCGTCGTCGATGAAGCATTGGCGGCAGTGGCACGGCTGGCCTGGACCAACTCCGCCAAGTTGCCCTGAGGCGTGCAACCGGCGCAGCCTCAATCCTTGCGCAACAGCTTCTTTCGCACCAGTCCGATGTTGCTTCGCAACGCATACAGTTCGTCGGTGTAGGACAGCGGCACCACCACCTGCTCCACACGCGACTCCAGCCGGTCAAGCTGTTCGATCAGCTCCTCCAGCGGCGGCGGCGTGTCACCACCGTCGATGACGCGTTGCTCGATGCTGCGCAGCTCGGCGTACCAGCGGAACACCCGCGAGCGAATGCG
>JBIIQD010000545.1:0-2704 GCA_044342265.1 Hydrogenophaga sp.
AATGGCCAGCCGGTGGTGGGTTTCGAGATCGCGCGCAGCCGTGGCGCCAGCGAAATTGAGGTGGGCAACGGCGTACGAGAGCGCCTGCAAGAGTTGCGTACCCAGCGCCCCGACCTCCAGATCACCGAATCGTTCGACTTCGTGACGCCGGTGCAGGAAGAGTTCGACGGCTCCATGGTCTTGCTGTACGAAGGCGCCATCCTCGCCGTGCTGGTGGTCTGGCTGTTTCTGCGCGACTTTCGCGCCACCATCGTCTCGGCGGTGGCGTTGCCGCTGTCGGCGATCCCGGCCTTCATTGGCATGCACTACCTGGGCTTCAGCATCAACGTGGTGACCCTGCTGGCGTTGTCGCTGGTGATCGGCATCCTGGTGGACGACGCCATCGTCGAGGTGGAAAACACCGTGCGGCACATGCGCATGGGCAAGACGCCCTACCAGGCGGCCATGGAAGCGTCGGACGAGATCGGCCTGGCCGTGATTGCCACCACCTTCACGCTGATCGCGGTGTTCCTGCCCACCGCATTCATGTCGGGCATCCCGGGCAAGTTCTTCAAGCAGTTTGGCTGGACGGCGTCGCTCGCGGTGTTCGCCTCGCTGGTGGTGGCGCGCGCCCTCACACCCATGATGGCGGCCTACATCCTGCGCCCCTTCGTGCTGACCGAAGACCGGCCCGCCTGGGCCAGACGCAATGCGCTGCTGGGCGGGCTGTGGGCCTGGGCACACCCGCAGGAAGAGCCCAAGTGGCTCGACACCTACCAGGGCTGGGCCGCCTGGTGCGTGCGCCACCGGTGGGTGACGATGTTCCTCGCCGCCGCTTTCTTTGTCGGCTCTGTCATGCTGATCCCGCTGTTGCCGCAGGGCTTCATTCCGCCCGACGACAACTCGCAGACCCAGGTCTACATCGAACTGCCGCCCGGCAGCACACTGCAGCAGACGGTGCAGACGGCCGAACGCGCCCGCCAGTTGGTGACTGCGGTCAAACACGTCAAGTCGGTCTACACCACCATCGGCTCCGGTTCGGCGGGCAGCGACCCGTTTGCGTCCCAGGGTGCGGTGGAGTCGCGCAAGGCGGCGCTCACCATCCAGCTAGATCCGCGCGGCGAGCGCCCACGCAAGCAGGTGATCGAAAACCAGTTGCGCGAAACCATGAGCCAGCTGCCCGGCGTGCGCAGCAAGGTGGGCCTGGGCGGATCTGGCGAAAAATACATTCTGACCCTCACGGGCAATGATGCGGCAGCGCTGAGCACTGCGGCCGGGTTGATTGAGCGCGACCTTCGGACCATCGGGGGTGTGGGCAGTATCCAGAGCAGCGCGTCGCTGGTGCGCACCGAGATCATCGTCAAGCCCGACCTTGCAAAGGCCGCCGAACTCGGCGTGACCAGCAGCGCCATTGCCGAGACGCTGCGCATTGCCACCGTGGGCGACTACAACAGCGCGCTGCCCAAGATGAACCTGCCGCAGCGGCAGATCCCCATCGTGGTCAAGCTCGATGCGGCGGCCCGCGAAGACCTCGCCGTGCTGGAGCGCCTGACCGTGCCCGGTGCGCGCGGGCCGGTCATGATCGGTCAGGTGGCCTCGCTGGAGTTCGGGGGCGGCCCGGCGGTCATCGACCGCTTCAACCGCGCGCGCAACATCAACTTCGAAGTCGAGCTGGCCGGCATCGCGCTGGGCGACATCAAGACCCAGGTGGATGCGCTGCCCAGCGTCAACAACCTGCCGCCCGGCGTGAAGGTGCTGGAGCTGGGCGACGCCGAGGTGCAGGGCGAACTGTTCGCCAGCTTCGGCCTGGCCATGCTCACCGGCGTGCTGTGCATCTACATCGTGCTGGTGCTGCTGTTCAAGGCCTTCCTGCACCCGTTCACCATCCTGGCGGCGCTGCCGCTGTCACTGGGCGGGGCGTTTGTCGCGTTGCTGCTTGCCGACAAGGCGTTTTCCATGCCCTCGCTCATCGGCCTGATCATGCTCATGGGCATCGCCACCAAAAACTCCATCCTGCTGGTGGAATACGCCATCGAAGCGCGCCGCCTGCACGGCCTGAACCGCTTTGACGCGCTGATGGACGCCTGCCACAAGCGGGCACGCCCCATCGTCATGACCACCATCGCCATGGGCGCGGGAATGCTGCCCATCGCGGTGGGCTGGGGCGCGTCCGACAGCAGCTTCCGCTCCCCCATGGCGGTCGCTGTCATAGGCGGGCTCATCACCTCCACCTTCCTGAGCCTTCTGGTGATTCCCGCAGTGTTCACGATCGTGGACGATGTGGCCCTGTGGTTTGGACGGCTTCTGAGGCGACGCTCTGCGCCCGAGACCCCAGTTCCAGCGTCAACTTGACAGGGTGCTCCGCTTTGGCGGGCTGCTCGGTGGCAGCCGTTACAACCCAAACGTGACTCCGCCCTTTGAAGAGTTCTTTGGCAGCGGACAATCGAAGGATTGCCAGTTCTGAAAGAGGTGTCGGACCGTGGGAATCGAGTCGGCCTGGCAGTGCATTTCCAGACCGAGCAGTGGGTTTCCCGCAAGGCAGTTGCTGTTCTATCGACAGAAGGCGGTAGGTTTGGCCTTTACGGCTCAACCCGACCTGTACGGTTTGCCCTGAGTTGTATCAGCTGGGTCACGCAGCAAGAGCAAAGGCAGCATTGCGAAACAGGTCGCTGAGGCAAACTGGTTTCTCAGACTTCACGCCTCAAAGAGATGAGTCTGCAGGAGC
>JBIIQD010000546.1:0-2699 GCA_044342265.1 Hydrogenophaga sp.
GACGCTGCGCTCATGGTCATTGACGCCGGCAACGGCGTGGAACCGCAAACCCGGCGCCTGCTGCAGGTCTGCCGCGCGCGCAACACGCCGATCCTCACCTTCGTCAACAAGATGGACCGCGAGGTCAAGGCCCCGCTGGATCTGATGGACGAAATAGAGCGCGAGCTGGGCATGACCGTGGTGCCTTTCACCTGGCCGGTGGGCATGGGCAAGATGTTCCGTGGCGTCTACGACCGCCGCGAAGACCAGATGCGCGTGTTTGCTGCCGGTGAAGACCGCCGCGGCGGCGATGAAGATGTGCTGGCTGGTCTGAACAATGCTCAGAGCGCCAGTCGCTTTGGCATGGAGTGGGCCCAGGCCAAGGACGAGCTGGAGCTGGTCGAAGGCGCTTCACCCGCCTTCGACAAAGCGGCTTTTTTGATGGGCACGCAGACACCCATGCTGTTCGGCTCGGCCGTCAACAATTTCGGCGTGCGCGAGGTGCTGGATGCGTTGGTGGACCTGGCCCCACCACCGGGCGCCAAGGCCGCGATCCAGCGCGTGGTCGAGCCGGTGGAGCCCAAGTTCAGCGGCGTGGTGTTCAAGATCCAGGCCAACATGGACCCGGCGCACCGCGACCGAATCGCCTTTGTGCGTGTGGCCAGCGGCCACTTCGAACGTGGCATGCGTCTGAAGGTGGTGCGCAGCGGCAAGGAACTGCGGCCGAACACGGTGGTGAGCTTCCTGTCCCAGCGCCGCGAGCTGCTGGACGAGGCGTTTGCCGGCGACATCATCGGAATCCCCAACCATGGCGTGCTGCAACTGGGCGACACACTGACCGAGGGCGAAGCCCTGCAGTTCACTGGTCTGCCCTTCTTCGCGCCGGAGATCATCCGAAGCGTGGAGGTGGCCGATCCGCTCAAGAGCAAGCAGTTGCGCGCCGGTCTCACGCAGCTGGGAGAAGAAGGTGCGATCCAGGTGTTCCGCCCGGTGGCGGGCACGGTACTGCTGCTGGGCGCAGTCGGTCAGCTGCAGTTCGAGGTGGTGGCGCACCGGCTTGAGCACGAGTACGGCGTGCGCGCCCGCATCACCGGCAGCTCGTACAACGTCGCGCGCTGGGTGACCTGCGCGCCCGAAGACGGCGGCGAACAGGAGCTCAAGCGCTTCATCGATGCAAACGCCCACCGGGTGGCCCTGGACGCGGTGGACGCACCCACCGTCCTGCTGGACCACGGCGCAACGCTGCGCGCCGTCGAGGCCAATTGGCCCAAGATCAAGTTCCACGCGATGCGCGAGCACGCGGGGCTGGTGTTTCACAAGTCGATGTGAGTCCTGCACCCCTTCATCTTGCGGTTCTGCGGCGTGGCCCCGTCGACGGGGTACACGCCGAGGAGCTGCTCAGCAGCCGCAGCTTTGGCCGGCATTGGCACGACAGCTTTGGCTTTGGCGTGATGGAAGCCGGAGGCCACCGCTCAGCCAGCGGTCGAGGCGTGGTCGAGGCGCTGCCGGGCCACATCGTGACCTCCAACCCCGGTGAGGTGCACGACGGCCACCCGCTGAGTCATGCCCCCCGGCGCTGGCGCATGGTTCATGTCAGCGTATCGGCCATGGCCGGATTGGTCGACGACCAGAGGCGCGAATTCACCCGCCCTGTGTTCGACGATCCCGTGTTGCACGCAGCGATCACCCTGCTGTTCGAACATTGGGACGAGTTTGACCGCTTAGGTCCACTGGCCGCCGCAACCTGCGAGGAAGCGCTGACCCAGGTCTGTGGTCTGCTGGCCTTCAGGCACAGCACCCTCCTCCCGGAAGTGGTGGCTCCCGCCAACCTGCAACGGGTGCGCGACTGTCTGCTCGATCAGGTCACAACCCCGCCGAGTCTGGACAGTTTGGCCCAGTTGGCCGGCCTGTCGCGCTTCCAGCTGGTGCGGCAGTTCGCCCAATGGCAAGGCTTGCCGCCGTTTGCCTGGCTGCAACAGCAACGGCTGCGTGAGGCGCGGCGGCTGATTGGCGCTGGCATGCCCCTGGCTGAGACCGCCTTTGCTGCCGGCTTTGCCGATCAGAGCCACCTGAACCGGCAGTTCATGCGCCACTTCGGCTTCACGCCCGGGCAATGGCGGCATGCCATGGCGTATCCGCTGCAATAACGTTCAAGACCCTAGCGCTTGCAGGCAGGCACAGTTTGGGTATCGGCCGCTTTCGGTCTTGACCTGGAGTCTGTCCCATGATTTCGCTGGAATTCCTGTTCACCTGCGCCGTGGTGGTTCTCACCCCGGGGGCGGGGGTGCTGTTCACCGTGTCCACCGGTCTGTCGCACGGTCGGCTGGCCAGCGCTTGGGCTGCGCTGGGCTGTACCTTGGGCATCGTGCCCCACATGGCGGCCACAGCCCTGGGGCTGGCGGCGGTGATGCACGCTGGCGCGCTGGCTTTCCAAGTGTTGCGGGTCGCCGGGGTGCTGTACCTGCTGTACCTGGCGTTCACGACCTGGAGCGACCGCACGGCGTTTCGCACCGACACCACCACTACGCCCAGCCGCCCGGCGCGCATCGTGGGCAAGGCCGTGTTGCTGAACCTGCTCAACCCCAAGCTCACCCTGTTTTTCATGGCCTTCATGCCGCAGTTCATGAACCCAGCCGACCCTTCTCCGATGCGGCAGTTCATCGGCTTGAGCCTGGTGTTCATGGCCATGACCTTCGGCGTGTTCGTGCTGTACGGCTTTG
>JBIIQD010000547.1:0-2691 GCA_044342265.1 Hydrogenophaga sp.
CTGGTGGGTGGCGACCTGCTAGGGCACGTCCTGATGTCGAACTCGGGAAATGACGCCTACCTCTGGGTGCGCGGAGATTGCTTGGCCACAGCGCTGGTGTTGGAGAACGGGCAATACATGCGTTGCGGGGGCGCTTTGCGGGCACCGCTGGTTGTGTCGGTGCACAACCAGATTGAAGCGAGTTCAGGCGTGCAAGGCGAGTTTTTTGATCATCAGCCTGAGCATTGTTATTGGGCACATTTTCTGCCCGCGTACCGAACCGAACGGGACGTGACCGAATGGGATGGGCTGGCCTGGCAGGTCAAGGCCACGGTCCCGTGTGTGGACTTCGAGGCCGTTTGGCGGGACCTCGCCTTGGGGCGTCAGGTTCTGGTGCAGGGTTCTGCGAAGTGAACCGCCCTCAAGCCATCGGTGATCTCGGTGGTCAGTGGGACGAAGTTCAATCCCGGGGGGCCGAGCGACTGTCACTGCGCTCGGGTGATCGGCCGGAGGGTGTGATCACTTCCAACAAACAGGTGGAGTCGGCGGTGCTGATCAGATTCGCTAACGAACGTTTACAACATCACACAACCCCTTTAAGGTCGGGCTAATCCGGCGCCGTTTCAATACGCCCACCAGTACCTGCTGGGATGCTATTGAAAAGGATATTCTCATGAAGTCGATTGCTGTTGCCGCCCTCCTCATCGCTGTCTCCGGCGTGGCCCTTGCAGGCCCGAAATGCGACCAGCCCAAGGAAAAGTGGATGCCCGAGGCCCAGTTCAAGAAGGGTCTGGAAGACAAGGGCTACCAGATCAAGACCTTCAAGGTCTCCAGTGGCCAGTGCTACGAGATTTATGGCTTCGACAAGGCCGGTAAGAAGGTCGAGATCTATTTCGATCCCGTGAATGCCACCGTGCTTGAAACCAAGTGATGCTTGTGACCCGATGAATGCCCCTGCCATCTTCGAGTCGAGCCGCCCGGTCTGGGACCTGTTCGTCCGTGTCTTTCACTGGACCTTGGTCAGCACGGTGTTGCTCAACTATTTTGTGCTCGAAGAGGGCGATCCGCCCCACGAGTGGGTCGGCTACCTGGCTGCCGCACTTGTGGTTGCGCGTGTCGTCTGGGGATTTATCGGCTCGCGCCATGCGCGCTTTTCAGATTTCTTTCCGACTCCATCGCGTCTGCGACTCCATCTGCAGGCGATGTGCTCTGGACACACCGAGCAGCACTGGGGCCACAACCCGCTGGGCGCCTTGATGATGTTCCTGCTCATGGGGCTTGTGCTTGCCCTTGGCATCACCGGATGGATGCAGGGGCTGGACGCCTTCTGGGGCGAAGAGTGGCTGCAGGAGCTGCACGAAGTGCTGGGCGATGCACTGCTGATCTCCGCCGGACTGCACGCCGCATCTGCCCTCATCATGGGCCGTATTGAGCGCACTCGCCTGATCAAAGCGATGGTAACGGGTGTGAAAGAACGCTATTGAGGGTTGCGTGGCACACTGCGGCGCACCATGGTCCGCGTCGATCCCTCCGAAGTCGAGTTCACTGCCATCCGTGCGCAGGGCGCAGGCGGGCAGAACGTCAACAAAGTGTCCAATGCTGTGCACCTGCGTTTTGCTGTGCACGCCTCGTCGTTGCCGGAGGCCATCAAGGAGCGTTTGCTCGCTTTGAGTGACCAGCGCATCACAACCGAGGGCGTGGTGGTGATCAAGGCGCAAACCAGTCGCAGCCTGGAGCAGAACAAGGCCGAGGCGCTGGAGCGCTTGCAGGCGCTGGTGGACAGCGTGGCGACGCTGCCCAAGGCCCGCAAACCCACCAAGCCGACCTTTGGTTCGACGCAACGCCGCCTCGACAGCAAGACCACCCGTTCCGTGGTCAAACAAGGGCGGTCTCGCGTGTCCGGGCACGAGTGAAAGCGCGCTAGCGGGCCTTGAACACGGTCAGGTCGGTCAGTACCGTCTCAAGTGGAAAGCGTTTCCCGGCCAGGTGGTCTTCGACGCAGCGCAGCACCAGCGGGCTGCGATGGCGCTCAGCGCTGGCGCGCAATTCATCGGGCGTCATCCAGAGCGTGCGCACGATGCCGTTGTCCAGCACACGGGTGGCATCGAATGCGCCCAGTTCACCGCAATAAGCAAAGCGCAGATAGGTGATCTCTTCGCCCGTCGCCGCGCGCTCGAAGCACGAAAGGTAAATGCCCACCAACGCTGTGGGCAGGAAAGTGAAAGCCGTCTCTTCCAGGGTTTCCCTCGAAACGCCTTGTTCAGGACTTTCGTCAGGGTCCAGATGGCCAGCCGGGTTGTTCAGCCGCAGGCCTTCCGGCGTTTCTTCTTCGACCAGCAGGTAGCGCCCCCCCCGTTCGATGATCGCGGCCACGGTGACACTGGGTTTCCATCGGTTGTTCATGGTTTGCATTATCTGAAACATCGCAAGTTGAGACTGGACGGGTTTAGGGGCTCGATCTTCACGACGCCAGTGGGTCGGCGCGGGTTTTCAGGCGGTTGTGTGCCCGGCTCTCGGACGGAGCCCGTGGGTGACATGCGTTAAGCTGACGGGCAGCCTTGAACACCACCGAGTGAGGAGACATTCATGCAGACAGGCGTTCCCGCCCAACCCGTTGCGGCCACTGTGGCCGCCCCCACCCCGCAGCGCATCGGCGTGCCGCGCGAGATCTTTCCAGGCGAAAAACGCGTCGCCACCGTGCCCGAGGCCGTG
>JBIIQD010000548.1:0-2688 GCA_044342265.1 Hydrogenophaga sp.
ACGGCGCCACGCTGCCCGGCATGACCGTGGTCTGCGGCGACTCGCACACCTCGACCCACGGCGCCTTTGGCGCGTTGGCGCATGGCATCGGCACCTCCGAGGTTGAGCACGTCATGGCCTCGCAGACCTTGCTGGCCAAGAAGGCCAAGAACATGCTGGTCAGGGTCGAGGGCCAGGTGGCCAAAGGCGTGACCGCCAAGGACATCGTGCTGGCCATCATCGGCAGGATCGGCACCGCCGGCGGCACCGGCTACACCATCGAGTTCGGCGGCAGCGCGATCCGCGCCCTGTCGATGGAAGGTCGCATGACGGTCTGCAACATGGCGATCGAAGGCGGCGCACGCGCCGGCCTGGTCGCCGTGGACGACAAGACCATCGAGTACGTCAAGGGCCGTCCGCTCTCGCCCACTGGCGTCGAATGGGACCAGGCTGTCTCTTACTGGAAGACGCTGCATTCCGATGCCGACGCGGTGTTCGACGCCGTGGTCAACCTGGACGCGACGCAGATTCTGCCGCAAGTGACCTGGGGCACCTCGCCCGAGATGGTGCTCGGTGTGGACGCTCGCGTGCCCGATCCCGAAAAGGAAAAGGACGCCAGCAAACGCGGCGCG
This sequence comes from Hydrogenophaga sp., assembly GCA_044342265.1. GTDB lineage: Bacteria > Pseudomonadota > Gammaproteobacteria > Burkholderiales > Burkholderiaceae_C > Hydrogenophaga. The sequence continues at coordinate 612 of JBIIQD010000548.1, forward strand.
ATGGAACGCGCACTCACCTACATGGCGCTGGAGCCGGGCAAGCCACTGGTCGATATCTTTGTCGACAAGGTCTTCATCGGCTCCTGCACGAACAGCCGCATCGAAGACATGCGCGAGGCCGCTGCGGTGGTGAAGAAGCTGGGCCAGAAGGTCGCCAGAAACATCAAGCTGGCGATGGTCGTGCCGGGCTCCGGTCTGGTCAAGGAGCAGGCCGAGCGCGAGGGACTGCACGAGATCTTCAAGGCCGCGGGCTTCGAGTGGCGCGAGCCCGGCTGCTCGATGTGCCTGGCCATGAACGCCGACCGGCTGGAGCCGGGCGAGCGCTGCGCCTCGACCAGCAACCGCAACTTCGAAGGCCGCCAAGGCGCTGGCGGTCGCACTCACCTGGTGTCGCCGGCCATGGCCGCCGCAGCGGCCATTCACGGCCACTTCATCGATATCAGAACCATCGCCTGATCACGGAAACACATCATGCAGAAATTCACCGTTCACAAAGGCCTCGTGGCCCCCATGGACCGAGAGAACGTCGACACCGACGCGATCATTCCCAAGCAATTCCTCAAATCGATCCGCAAAACCGGTTTCGGCCCCAACCTTTTCGACGAGTGGCGTTACCTTGACAAGGGTGAACCCGGCCAGGACCCGGCCAGCCGCCAACCCAACCCCGACTTCGTGCTTAACCAGCCGCGATACACGGGCGCCTCAGTGCTGATCGCTCGCCGCAACTTCGGCTGCGGCTCCAGCCGCGAGCATGCGCCATGGGCGATCGACCAGTACGGCTTTCGCGCCATCATCGCCCCCAGCTACGCCGACATTTTTTTCAACAACTGCTTCAAGAATGGTCTGCTGCCCATCGTGCTGAGCGAGGCGCAGGTGGAGCAATTGTTCAACGAAGTCCACGCCTTTCCCGGTTACCAATTGACCATCGACCTGGAGCGCCAGGTGATCGTCAAGCCGCAGGGCGAAGAGCTCCCATTCGAGGTCAACGCCTTTCGCAAAGATTGCCTGGTCAACGGGCTTGACGACATCGGCCTGACGCTGCGACACAAAGACAAAATCGAGGCGTTCGAGAAAGCGCGTCTGGCGACCAAGCCTTGGTTGACCCACACGATGTGATTCACCCCAACTTCAAACACACACAATGAAAATCGCAGTTCTCCCCGGTGACGGCATCGGCACCGAAATCGTCGCCGAAGCGGTCAAGGTCCTCGACGCGCTCGACCTGAAGTTCGAGATGGAGTCGGCCCTGGTCGGTGGCGCCGCCTACGACGCGCACGGCCACCCCCTGCCCGAGTCCACGCTCAAACTCGCCAGGGAAGCCGACGCCATCCTGTTCGGCGCCGTCGGTGACTGGAAGTACGACAAGCTGGACCGTCCGCTGCGTCCCGAGCAGGCCATCCTGGGCCTGCGCAAAAACCTGGGCCTGTTCGCCAATTTCCGCCCTGCCATCTGCTACGAGCAGCTGGTCGGTGCCTCCAGCCTCAAGCCCGAGCTGATCGCGGGCCTGGACATCCTCATCATCCGCGAGCTGACCGGCGACATCTACTTCGGCCAGCCGCGCGGCCGCCGCGAGGCCCCGGACGGCGAGTTCAAAGGCGCGCCCGAAGCCTTCGACACCATGCGCTATTCAAAGCCCGAGATCGAGCGCATCGCCCACGTCGCCTTCCAGGCCGCGCGCAAGCGAAACAAGAAGGTGACTTCGGTCGACAAGGCCAACGTGCTGGAGACGTTCCAGTTCTGGAAGGACACCATGATCGAGGTACACGCCCAGTACCCCGACGTCGAGCTGCAGCACATGTACGTCGACAACGCGGCGATGCAGCTGGTCAAGGCGCCAAAGGCCTTCGACGTGGTCGTCACCGGCAACATGTTCGGCGACATCCTGTCCGACGAAGCCTCGATGCTGACCGGCTCCATCGGCATGCTGCCCTCGGCCTCGCTCAACGCGAGGAACCAGGGCCTGTACGAGCCCAGCCACGGCAGTGCGCCTGACATCGCAGGCAAGGGCATCGCGAACCCGCTGGCCACCATCCTGTCGGCCGCGATGATGCTGCGCTTCTCGCTGAATCAGGAAGAA
>JBIIQD010000599.1:0-2688 GCA_044342265.1 Hydrogenophaga sp.
CCTGGCCGCGCATGTAGATCATCCCGTTGATGCTCGAACAGCCGCCCAGCGTCTTGCCGCGCGGGTAGCGCAGCTTGCGGCCGTTCAGGCCCGGGTCGGGTTCGGTCTGGTAGAGCCAGTCGGTGCGCGGGTTGCCGATGCAATACAGGTACCCGACAGGGATGTGGATCCAGTGGTAGTCGTCCTTGCGGCCCGCTTCGATCAGCAGCACTCGCTTGCTGGCGTCGGCCGAGAGGCGGTTGGCCAGCAGGCAGCCGGCCGTGCCGGCGCCGACGACCACGTAATCAAAGGTGGCGGGGTCGTTCATGCGCGTGTCTCCTCTTTCTTCATTGGTCGGGCTCATGAAGTGGCCCGGCGGATGCCCGGCACTTTGCCCGATCTGCCCACGGACTTCCAATGAAATGTGCCAAGCCCCGGTATAAGCTTGCCAAATAATGAGCCTGCCCAACCGTCTGCCCACCACCGACCCGCAAACCCTGCGCGCCTTCGTCGCCGTGGCGCGCGAAGGCAACGTCTCGCGCGCCGCGCAGCGCTTGCACCTGAGCCAGCCCGCGGTGAGCCTGCAGCTCAAGACCCTGGCCGAGGCCACCGGACTGCAGCTGTTCACCCGCACGCCGCAGGGCATGGCGCTGACGCGCGACGGCGCCGCCCTGCTGCCGCTGGCCGACCGTGCGCTCGCGGCCCTGTCGGACTTCGGCCAGGCCGCGGCCGCGCTGCACCAGACCGTGCGCGGCACGCTGCGCATCGGCACCATCCTCGACCCCGAGTTCACCCGCCTGGGCGCCTTCCTCAAGCAGCTGGTCGAGACCGCGCCGCAGGTGCACACCGAGCTGGGCCAGGGCATGAGCGGCGACGTGCTGGCGCGCATTGCGCGTGGCGAGCTCGATGTCGGCTTCTTCCTCGACCTGCCCCACGACCCGCTCGGCCCGCCCTACCACCTGCGCGCGCTGACCCGCTTCACCTACCGCGTGCTCGCCCCAGCCGGCTGGGGGCCGCAGGTGAAGGGCCGGGACTGGAAGGCATTGGCCGCCCTGCCCTGGCTCGCCACCCCGCCGGCCAGCGCCCACCACCGGTTGCAGCGCAGCGTGTTCGGCCCCGGCTCGCTCACCGGCCTGGAGCCGCGCCGCGTGGCGCTGGTGGACCAGGAGGCTTCCATGCTCGACCTGGTGAAAAGCGGTGTCGGGCTGTCATTGGTTCGCGACGCGATTGCCATGCGCGAGGCCCAGGCGCATGGGCTGGTGGTGGCCGATCAGGTAGCACTGGAATGTGACCTGAGCTTCATCTGTCTCGCTGAGCGGGCGGGGGAACCGGTGATCGCGGCGGCGCTGGGGGCGCTGGATGCGGTGTGGGGGTGAACAGATGAAGAACACCAAGGAGCTTCAAAAGCATCGCGAGCGTTTTCTATTGGACAGCTTTCTTCAAACGCTGAACTTGCCAATAGACGTCACAAAGGAGCGGGAAGCGCCCGACTTCCTGTTGAGCTACCAAGGTCAGGTGGTCGGAATTGAAGTCACGGAACTATTTGTGCCACCGAGTGGTAGCACCACACTTCAAGCACACGAATCGCTGACCAATAGGATCGTTCAACGTGCAAAAGCAGAGTACCAACAGAGGGGATGTCCGCCGATTCACGTGAGCATCGGGTTTGTTCCCCGCTCCGATCTAAGAAACGCCAATCGGGACAGATTGTCGAAGGCGATCGTGGATTTTCTAGCTATTCGTCCTTTGGACCAGGGGGAAAGGCTGGATTGGCGCCCTGACGACCCTGTGCAACTCCCTGACGAGATTGCATTTGTGCACGCGCTTGGCGTGCCTGACAACGAGTTTGCGCACTGGGTGATTCCGCGGGCTGGATGGGTTCACCCTCTCACCGATGCTTTGCTGCAGGCCAGCATTGACAGAAAAGCGCCGCGAATTGAGACCTATCGCTCGGCCACTGCTGAAAGCTGGCTGTTGATCGTCGCCGACCGAACCAATCCCTCGCAACTCTTTGACAACGGTGGACAGCTCGATGGCTGCACCCTCCGAAGCCCCTTCGACAGAACCTACTATTTCGGGTACCCAGAAAAAGCCGTTCTCAGACTGGGCATCGATATCAAACAGTCCTAACGCCTCTACGCCGCCCATGCTCACCCGCATCCACCACGCCGCCATCATCTGCGCCGACTACCAGCGCTCCAAACGCTTCTACACCGAGGTCCTGAGCCTGAAGGTCATCGCCGAGCACTTCCGCGAAGCACGCAATTCGTGGAAGCTGGACCTGGGCCTGCCCGACGGGTCGCAGGTCGAGCTGTTCTCGTTCCCCGGCGCACCGCAGCGTCCGTCCTACCCCGAGGCGCAAGGCCTGCGCCATCTCGCGTTTGTGGTCGAGGACGTGGCCGCGTGCAAGCTGCGGCTGGAGGCGCAAGGTGTGGCGGTGGAGCCGGTGCGTGTGGACGAATACACCGGCCGGCGCTTCACGTTTTTCAGCGACCCTGACGGCTTGCCGCTGGAGCTGTACGAAGCTGACTGATTCTCGAAACTCGATGACGGAGAACCCACTGAATGAAAAGGATCATGTACATCGAAGACAAAAGCGGCGGGCTAAATGGTCCTGGCCGCATTGGGTGGGTGGAGATGTCGCGAACAGCGCGCTCCTACACCTACCAAGGACGGCGGTTTCTGAAAACAAAAGGCTACAAGTACAAC
>JBIIQD010000549.1:0-2682 GCA_044342265.1 Hydrogenophaga sp.
CTGGCGCGGCCGGGCCATGCTCCGTCTGCCTTATCGGTGTAACGAGCCGAGGGAACTGAAGGAAGTTTGAATGCTGAACAATCTGCTCAAGCCCAAAACCATCAATGTCGAGCAACTCTCGACCCATCGCGCCAAGGTGACTCTGGAGCCTTTTGAGCGCGGCTATGGCCACACTCTGGGCAACGCCCTGCGCCGCGTGCTGTTGTCGTCCATGGTCGGGCATGCCCCCACCGAAGTGACGATCGCCGGCGTGGTGCACGAGTACTCATCGATCGAAGGCGTCCAGGAAGACGTCGTCAACATGCTCCTGAACCTCAAGGGTGTGGTCTTCAAGCTGCACAACCGCGATGAAGTCACCCTGAGCCTGCGCAAGGACGGCGAAGGCGTGGTCACAGCTGCGGACATCCAGACGCCGCACGACGTCGAAATTGTCAACCCGGGCCACGTGATCGCCACGCTGTCGGCTGGCGCCAAGCTGGACATGCAGATCAAGGTCGAAAAGGGTCGTGGGTATGTGCCAGGCAGCTTGCGCCGCAACGAAGACGCTGCCCGTTCGCTGGGCCGCATCGTGCTGGACGCCTCTTTCTCGCCGGTCAAGCGCGTGAGCTACACAGTCGAAAGCGCCCGCGTCGAGCAGCGCACCGACCTGGACAAGCTGGTGTTGGAGATTGAAACCAATGGCTCCATCGGTCCTGAGGAAGCGGTTCGCGCGTCTGCCAAGATCCTGGTGGAACAACTGGCGGTGTTCGCGCAGCTCGAAGGCGTAGAACTGTCAGCGTTCGACCAGCCTGCCCAGCGCAGCTCGCAGCAGTTTGATCCGATCCTGCTTCGCCCTGTGGACGAACTCGAACTCACCGTTCGTTCGGCCAACTGCCTCAAGGCCGAGAACATCTATTACATCGGTGATCTGATCCAGCGCACCGAAAACGAGCTGCTCAAGACCCCTAACCTGGGCCGCAAGTCGCTCAACGAAATCAAGGAAGTGCTCGCCTCGCGCGGCCTGACCTTGGGTATGAAGCTCGAAAACTGGCCGCCGGCTGGTCTCGACAAACACTGAACCGTCATCAACGTCTGACGACCCTCCAGTACCTGATCCGGCTGGGGGTAAAACTCTGAAAGGACATCACCATGCGTCACGGACACGGACTTCGCAAACTCAACCGCACCAGCGAGCACCGCCAGGCGATGCTGCGCAACATGATGAACTCGCTGCTGACGCACGAAGTCATCAAGACCACGCTGCCCAAGGCAAAGGAACTGCGTCGCGTGGTGGAGCCCATGATTACCCTGGCCAAAGAAGCCACGGTGGCGAACCGCCGCCTGGCCTTTGACCGTCTGCGCGACCGCGATGTTGTGGTCAAGTTGTTTGACGAACTGGGCCCGCGTTTCAAGGCGCGTCCTGGTGGATACACCCGCATCCTGAAGATGGGTTTTCGCGTGGGCGACAACGCGCCGATGGCGTTGGTCGAGCTGGTGGACCGTGCAGATGATGCCGCGCCAGCCGGTGATGATGTCAAAGCATGATAGAATATAAGGCTTGACGCGGAGTGGAGCAGCCTGGTAGCTCGTTGGGCTCATAACCCAAAGGTCGCAAGTTCAAATCTTGCCTCCGCAACCAAACCCGGGACTTGCCAGAGTCCCTCAACAAAGCCCGTTGAAGCCCGACTTCATCGGGCTTTGCTGCTTCTGAGCTCAAGTGGCGCGGCTTCAGTCCGAGTCCGGCAGCACCGCCGTCACTTCGATTTCCACCTTCGCACGTGCTTCCACCAGGCGACTGACTTCCACGCAGGTCATGGCCGGGAAGTGTTTGCCCATGACGTCGCGGTAGGCCGAGCCCAGCTCGCGCAGGCGGGCGTTGTACTCGTCGCGGTCGGTGATGTACCAGGTCATGCGCACCATGTGCTCGGGGCCGGCACCGGCGCAGGCCAGCACGGCGTGCACGTTCTGGAGTGCCTGCCTGGTCTGGTGGATGAAGTCGTCGCTCTCGAACTGCTGTTCGCCGTTCCAACCGATCTGTCCACCGACAAACACCAGCGTGCCTTGGGCCGCGATGCCGTTGGCGTAGCCTTTGGGGGTCGCCCATCCGGGCGGCTGCAGTTTCTGCATGGACGCTTTCACTGGGGGTTCAGGGGGTGGGTGCGGAGCTCATCTTGCGCAGCGCGAAACGTTGCAGCTTGCCGGTTTCGGTGCGGGGCAGGGCGTTGACGAAGCGCACTTCTCGGGGGTACTTGTAGGGCGCCAGCGTGTGTTTCACGTGGTCTTGCAGCGCTTTGATCTGGGCTTCGTCGGGCGTTTGTCCCGGCTTGAGCACCACGTAGGCCAGGATGACCATGCCGCGCTCGTCGTCGGGCTGGCCGACCACGCCACATTCGGCCACCGCCGGGTGCAGCAGCAGCGCGGCTTCCACCTCCGGCCCGGCCACGTTGTAGCCCGCGGTGATGATCATGTCGTCGGTGCGTGCCTGGTAGACGAAGTAGCCGTCCTCATCCTGCAGAAACGCGTCACCGGGGAAGTTCCAGCCGTTCTGCACGTAGTTGGCCTGGCGCGCGTCGTCCAGGTACCTGCAGCCGGTGGGCCCTTTCACCGCGAGGCGCCCGACCTGGCCGCGTGGCAGATCGTGGCCATGCTCGTCGACGATCTTCGCTTCGTAGCCGGGCACCACGCGGCCGATGGCGCCGCGCT